>JADLDQ010000154.1 GCA_020846575.1 Burkholderiales bacterium | reverse complement strand
GACCCGCGCCCCCCAGGACGGACGCATCTCGCTCAGCCTCACCGGGCGCCCGGTGGACTTCCGGGTGGCCTCGCAGGCCACGACCCACGGCGAGAACGTCGTGCTCCGGATTCTCGACCGCCAGAAGGGTATCGTGCCGCTGGACGGTCTGGGGCTGGAGGCCGAGCAGCTCGCCCTCCTGAAGAAGATGATCGCGCGGCCCGAGGGCATCATCCTGGTGACCGGGCCGACCGGCAGTGGCAAGACCACCACGCTCTACTCGATCCTCAACCACATCAACAACGACGGGTTGAACATCATGACCCTGGAGGACCCGGTCGAGTACCCGATGACGCTCATCCGGCAGACCTCACTCAACGAGGCGGCGAAGATGGACTTCGCCAACGGCATCCGCTCGCTGATGCGCCAGGACCCGGACGTCATCCTGGTGGGCGAGGTGCGCGACGAGGACACCGCCACCATGGCGTTCCGCGCGGCGATGACCGGCCACCAGGTCTACTCGACCCTGCACACCAACTCGGCCATCGGCGCGATTCCCCGGCTGCTCGACATCGGCATCGTCGCCGACGTGCTTGCCGGCAACATCATCGGGGTCGTCGCCCAGCGACTGGTGCGCCGCCTGTGCAAGCACTGCAAGCAGCCCTACGTGGCGAGCCCCTCGGAATGCAGGCTGCTCGGCATCCGCGCGGAGCGTGCCCCGAGCCTGTACCGTGCGGTGGGGTGCGACCAGTGCGAGTACCAGGGGTACCGCGGGCGCCTTGCGATCATGGAGATCCTGAAGCTGGACCGCGAGCTGGACGAACTGATCGCGCGCAAGGCGACCGCCCGCGAGCTGCTCCACGCCGCGGTGAACAACAACGGGTTCAAGACGCTCGCGGAGGACGGCATCCGCCGCGTGCTGGACGGTTCGACCACGCTGGACGAACTCACGCGCGTGGTGGACCTGACCGACCGGATGTAGCCGGCGCGATCCGGCCGAAGCATGGCCCTCTTCACCTACAAGGCGGTGGACCCGCGCGGCAAGACCGCGCTGGGACAGATCGAGGCGCTCAACGTCATCGACCTGGAGATGCGCCTCAAGCGCATGGGCCTGGACCTGGTGACCGGCGCACCGACCCGGCGCGGCAGCACCCTGCTGCGCAAGGGCTCCATCGGCCGCAAGGACCTGATCAACTTCTGCTTCCACCTGGAACAGCTCACCAGCGCCGGCGTGCCGCTCATAGAAAGCCTCGCCGATCTGCGCGACAGCACCGAGAACGTCAGGTTCAGGGACGTGATCTCGGGGGTGATCGAAAGCATCCAGGGAGGCGCGAGCCTGTCGCAGGCGCTCTCGGACTACCCCGACGTGTTCAGCGGCGTGTTCTCCAGCCTGATCCGCGCGGGCGAGGCCACCGGGAGGCTGGGCGAGGTGCTCAAGTCCCTGACCGAGACCATCAAGTGGGAGGACGAGCTCGCCGCGCAGACCAAGAAGCTCATCATGTACCCGGCCTTCGTGGGTTCGATCGTGCTCCTGGTGACGTTCTTCCTGATGATCTACCTGGTGCCGCAGATGGTCGGCTTCATCCGCAACATGGGGCAGGAGGTTCCGATCCAGACCCGCATCCTGATCCTGGTGTCGCAGTTCTTCGTCAATTTCTGGTGGGCGATCATCGCCGCGCCGATCCTCCTGTACGGGGCGGTCCGGGCTGCGGCCGCGGCCAATCCCGTCATCCGCTACCAGGTCGACCGCTTCAAGCTCGAGATGCCGCTCATCGGCGACATCCTGCGCAAGATCATCCTGTCCCGGTTCGCCGGCACCTTCGCGCTCATGTACGCCTCGGGCATCACCATCCTCGATGCGATCCGCAGCTCCGAGGAGACCGCGGGCAATACGGTGGTCCAGGAAGGCCTGCGCATGGCGGGCCAGCAGATCGCCGACGGCAAGTCCGTGACCAACGCGTTCCAGGACGTGGGGATGTTTCCACCGCTGGTGATCCGGATGCTGCGGGTGGGCGAGACCACCGGCGCGCTCGACAACGCGCTGCTCAACGTGTCTTACTTCTACAACCGCGAAGTGCGCGACGCCATCGGCAGGATCCAGGTGATGATCGAACCGGCGCTGACGGTGTTCCTCGGCGCGATCCTGGGATGGGTCATGCTGTCGGTCCTCGGCCCGGTCTACGACGTGATCAGCAAGGTAAAATTGTAGCCATGCGGGCGCAGCGAGAATGAATCCGATCCGATCCTCGACCGGTACCGAGCCGCCGCCGGCGGCGGTACGGGTGGCCTAGGGGAGCACCCGGCGAGGGCCGACAAGCGCCTGCTCTACATCACGACCGCCGGGGTGAGCGCGTTTCGGTGGAAAAGCGGCCGGCTGAGCGAGGAGGAAACGTTCCTTCCCGGCGAGAACGGAACCTCCGCCTTCGGCAACTACCTCCGGGCAGGGCGGCGCTCGGTCTACTTCCTGCTGATCGACATGGTCGAGGAGGACTTCCACTTCGAGACCATACCCTACGTCAGGGGCAGCGGCCGGCGCACGCTGCTCACCCGCAAGCTCGCGCAGCGCTACCGCGACCTGTCCTTCGCCACCACGATTTCCCTGGGCCACGAAACCGGGGCGCGCAGGGAGGAGCGGATTCTGTTCTCCTCCTTCACCAACACGCAGCCGCTGCAGCCCTGGCTCGCTGCCCTGCGAAGCCACGAGGCGCGGCTGGTGGGCGCCTACTCGATCGCCCTGCTCTCGCCGCCGACGGCGCGGCGCATCGGCTTCCAGGGCAAGCGTTTTCTCCTCGTCAGCCTCCAGGGGGCCGGCCTGCGCCAGACCTTCGTCGACAACGGCCAGATGCGCTTTTCCAGGCTGGGCAGGGTCGACCCCGGCAACCCCGAGCAGATCGCACAGGCGATCGCCACCGACTCGGCGCGCATCGAGCAGTACCTCCTGAACACCCGGATACTGGCGCGGGACGCCGGGCCGCTCGACGTCGTGGTACTCGTGCCGCAGGAACGCCTGGCGCTGTACCGCAAGGCCTGCGCGGACACCGCGGAGCTGCGCTTTCACCTTTTCGATCTCGACCGGGCGTGCCGCCGGGCGGGACTCAAGAGCGCGGGCGGCGGCCTGCTGGCCGAGAGACTGTTCCTTCACGTGCTGGCGAGCACGCCGCCGGCCGAGCAGTACCTCGACGACGACAAGCGCCGCTACTACCATGTCTGGCGCGCCCGCGAGACGCTCCTGAGCGCCGGCGCCGCGGTGGGATTCTTCTGCCTGTTCTTCGCCGCGATGAGGGTCCTCGATATCTACAACATCTCGGGGCAGGCGTCCGCCGACCGCGCGGAGGAGGCGCGCTACGCGGCCATCTACGCCAAGCTTCAGGCGCGCTTTCCGAAGACCCCGACGAGCCATGAGAACCTGAAGGCGCTGATCGAGAATTACCGGATCCTGGTCAAGAACAGCGAGCCGCCGTTCGACCTCATCGCGAAGATCTCGGAGGCGCTGGCGGCAACGCCCCAGATCGACATCGACCGCGTCCAGTGGCGCATGGGAACCGACCTCCCGGCATCAGCCGGGGACGGGGGACCGCGGGGCGCGTCCGCGCCCGTCCCCGCTGCGCCAGCGGCCAAGGCGCCGGGCGGGGAGCAGCACAAGGCGGTGCAGATCGTGGAGATCTCAGGCCGGGTGCAGGTGACGCAGGCGTCCGACTACCGCGGCATCTCCAGCGTGGTGAACCAGTTCGTGCGTGCGCTGGAGGCGCAGCAGGGCGTGGACGTGGTGAGCACCCGGCTGCCCTTCGACATCAACGCCGAAACGAGCCTCTCCGGGGACATCGGCGCGGCACGCTCCGCGGAGGTGCCGCGCTTCACCGTCGTCGCCACCGCCGGGGGCGGCACGTGACCATCAGCCGTGATGACAGGAAGCGGCTGCTGGTCCCCGCGGTGGCGGCGGTGCTCATGGTGGGCATCGGCGCGGGATGCCTGGTTGCGAGCGAGTTCTACCTCGGCACCGCCAGGTCCGACCGGGAGGCCGCAAAGGTCCGCAGGGTTCAGGCGGAGACGCGGGTGGCGCGCGCCGCCGAGGAGGAGCGGGAGATCCGCGAGCAACTGGCGGCATACCGCCGCCTGGAGGAAAGCGGCGTCATCGGGCAGGAAAACCGCCTCGACATGATCGAGACCATCGCCCGTATCAAGCAGGATCGCAGGCTCCAGGAAATAAAGTACACGATCGAACCGCAGAAGCCGCTGCTGATCGCGGGCATGAAGCCCAGCCAGCCGCTCGCCTTCTATGCCAGCCGGATGAAGCTGGACATGCTGCTCTTGCACGAGGAGGACCTCACCCGGTTCCTCTCCGACCTCTACGGCATCCGCAATTCGCTGGTCTCCGTGCGACGCTGCGACCTCGCGCGCCTCACTCAGGGACCGGTGCCCATCCAGTCGCTCGCACCGAGGCTGAGATCCCAATGCGAAATCGATCTGATCGTCGTCAGATAGTCGAGGGCGTCGTGACCACCCCCGGGCGCGCCGCGGGGTGCGGCCGGCCGGGACACGGCGTGCTGGCTGCGGCGCTGGTGCTCCTTTTCGCGGCGTCCTCGCCGTCGGCGGCGCAGACCGCCGCGCGGCAGGGCGCCTCGCTGGGACGGCTTTTCTTCACGCCTGCGCAGCGCGAGGAGCTCGACCGCCGGCGGCAGCTCAACATCAAGGAAGAAGTGGTCGCCGCGGTGGAGAACCGCTACACCGTCAACGGGCGTGTCGCCCGTTCCAGCGGACGATCGACGACGTGGGTCAACGGCGCGCCGCGGTACCATACAGACCGGTCCGGGGAGTCGGCGGTCATCTCGATGGAACCGGGCGAGACCGGCAGGCGCGTGGACCTCAAGGTGGGGCAGACCTTCGAGACAGGCAGCGGCGAGGTGAGGGACGTCCTGCGGGGCGGCACCATCAGCATCCGCCGCGCGCCCGGCGCGGGGAACTAGAGGAGCTTCATCCATGTCGCGCACGTTCCAGTCCCGGCGCGCCCGGCAGGGCGGGTTCGCGATGATCGCGTTCGTCGCGCTGGCCGCGCTGATGAGCACCTACTTCATCGTCGAGGCGCTCAATCGGACCAATGCTGAAGTCCGCAACGCGCGCGAGATCGGCACGCTGGATGCGCTGCAGAGGGCGAAGGCGGCGCTGATCGCCTACGCGATATCGGAGGAGTGGCAACTCTACAAGGGCCAGATCACCAAGCAGCCCGGGGCGCTGCCCTGCCCGGATACAGACGGCGACGGCAACGGGGAAGGCCTGTGCGATTCGGCGCTGAGCCGCGTCGGGCGGCTGCCCTGGAAGAGCATCGGCCTGGAGGACCTGCGCGATTCCGCGGGGGAGCGGCTGTGGTACGCGGTGTCCTCCAGCTTCCGCACGAAGGCGGGCACCACCGTGGTGAACGCCGATACCCCGGGGCTGTTGAGCGTTACGGGCGCGACGCCGGCGACGGACGTGGTCGCGCTGGTCATCGCCCCGGGAGTTCCTTTCCAGGGACAGAACCGCGATCCGGCGAATCCCACCCTCTACAACAGCCTCGCGGCCTTCCTGGAGGGCTATACCGCGGGGACGGACGACTACACCTTCAGCACCCTGGCCGTTCCCTCCGACGCGCAGAACGACAAGATCGTGGTGATAACCCAGGCCGACTTGATGGCCGCTCTTGAGCCGGTCATCGCAGCCCGGATTGAACGCGATATCAAGCCGTACCTGAGCACCTACAGGGACCACTGGCGGGGGTACCCTTTCGCGACGCCGTTCGGCAGCCCGGGAACTTCCGATCTGAAAGGCGCGGCGGGTCAACTCCACGGCCTGATGCCGCTGACGACCGAGGCGGGCTGGATCGCTTGGATTACCACGGGTGTCGAGAGCCCCAAGATATCCCAGGCCGGCGGCCCGGGGGGGACACTCGGCACCTGGAGCTGCATCACCTCGACCACGACGCAGATCACCTGCACCGCGAGCTATACCTGCGGCGTGCCCATCGGCGCCGAGACCCCGAGTTGTCCGGTGCTCCAGGTCGATGCAACCG
The DNA here is from genome assembly GCA_020846575.1 of Burkholderiales bacterium. Lineage (GTDB taxonomy): Bacteria > Pseudomonadota > Gammaproteobacteria > Burkholderiales > SG8-39 > JADLDQ01. The sequence goes on along the minus strand of JADLDQ010000154.1, from coordinate 7,845 downwards.
CCACCCACGCAGGCGAGGCGCTGGTCGGCATGCCCGTGGTCACCGCGCGGGTCCAGGTCGGCTCCGATCCGCCCACCGTGATCTCGATATCCCGCGCCGGCGGACCGCAACCGGTCGGCCGGCTGTTCGGCGACGGCAGCGGCCGCGTCAGCGCAAACTCCCTGATGCCAGGGACGCTCGCCAACCCTGGCGGCACAGTCACTTTCGAAATTCCTGGTCCAACCTATGATGCCGCAACCAATCCGGCCTTCGATGTCAGCGCCAACGGCGATTCCAGCAAGGCCTACTGGTTCATGAGCAACCAGTGGTACCGGCAGGTCTTCTACGCCAGTTCGGCCGCCCTCACGCCGGGTCCCTTTTCGCCCCCTGCATCGACTTGCTCCGGCAACTGCCTGACGGTCCGCAACCTGTCCAGTCCAGACGACAGGCAAGGGATCCTGGTCCTCGCCGGCCGTTCGCTGAACGGATCGAGCCGTCCTTCCTCGAGCCTGGCGGACTACCTAGAAGGCGAGAACGCAACTCCCGCGGATGCGATCTTCGAGCACCGCTGGGGCAGGCCCGCGAACATCAACGACCGCGTCGTGACTCTCGCCCCCTGACAGTCCGGCGATGCAGCGGCGCTCGAGCGGTTTCACTCTCGCGGAACTCACGGTAGCGCTGGTCATCCTGGCGCTGCTGCTGGCCGGTGCGCTCATCCCGCTTTCGACCCAGATCGAGGTCCGGGCGATCGCGGATACGCGGCGAAGCATCGAACAGGTGCGCGAGGCCCTGATCGGCTTTGCCATCGCCAACGGGCGCCTGCCCTGCCCCGCGAACGGCGCGACCCCGGCCGGCGCCATCGACTCGGCAACCTGGCCCGTCGCGATCGCGGCCGGCGCCGAGCAATGGAGCACCGCCAACAACCGGTGTTTCACATCGATGGGCGTCGTTCCCTGGGCCGCGCTCGGGGTGGCGGAAACCGACGCATGGGGCCGCCGCTTCAGCTACAGGGTGTCGCCCGCGTTCTCGGACAGCGTGGTTTCGGCCACGTACGAATCTCTGACCGGGACCACCCCCCCCAGCGCGGGTAACCAGAGCCCCGGCTGCAGCACCCCCGTTCCGGCGCCGGCGCAATCGTCGTTCGCGCTGTGTTCGCTCGGCGACATCGCGGTGTTCGACCGCAACAGCGCCACGCATGCCACGACCGCACTGGGCGCGGCGCTGCCCGCGGTGATCGTCTCGCACGGGCGCAACGGCTACGGCGCGTTCAAACCGGACGGCGCACGCGTGATCGGCACCGGCACCGTGAGCACAGAGGGCGTCCCCGCGCAGAATACCGACGAGACGGCCAATGCGAGCGGCGGCACGACCGCCACGCCCACGGGCGGATTCCAGAACTGGGCCTTCTACGGCCGCGGTCCGAGTTCCGGCTCCTCGGGCTGCAGCGATGCGACCGCCGGATCGCCGCTGTGCGAATTCGACGACGTCGTCTATCTGGTCTCCATGCCGACCCTGCTCGCCCGCATGGTGAGCGCAGGCAGGCTTCCGTGAGAGTCCCGGCCGCGCTGCGTCGCGAGACGTAGGGCGCCTGCCTCGGTGCGCCTGCGGATCTGACGCAGGTTCGCGTGCCCGTTGTCGTTTCGTTTCGCTTGTCATAATGGCTCGGTGCGCGTTGGTCCGGCACACGGGCTCGCGTAGAATCCCGAGCCAACATGTCCTTTCCCCGTGCTGATCCGGATCCGGCGCCGGCGCCCCCGATGAGTTCCTCCGACGGCTTCCTGGGCCGGCTGCGGCGCGGCGGAATCGAGCCCGGCGACAGCGAGGAACTGCGCATCCGCAAGTCGATCGTCGTGTTCGCCATGGGGATGATGACAGCGGCGCCGATGTTCTGGCTCGCGCTGTACTGGCTGATGGGGCTGCAGCTCTCGTCCACGCTGCCGCTCGCCTACCAGGTACTCTCGGTGTGCCTGCTGCTCGCCTACGTCCGTACCCGGAACTTCACCTTCTTCCAGTACGCGCAGCTCGCGCTGTTCCTGTTCTTTCCCTTCGTGGTCCAGCTCTCGATCGGCAATTTCATTTCCGCCAGCGGTGCGGTGCTCTGGGGAATGATCGCGCCGGTGGTGGCGGTGCCGGTCCTCGGTACGCGCCGCTCGATACCCTGGTTCGTCGCGCACATCGCGCTGCTGTGCATCTGCGGGGCGATCGACCTCGCGCTGCTCCATTCGGCCAGGCCCGCCTCGACGGTGCCGCTTCGCACCAGCGCGCTTTTCTTCACCCTGAATTTCGTCGCCATCTCCAGCGCGTGCTATTTCCTGCTGCGCTACGCCGCCGCGCAGAAGGAGCGCTACGAGGCCGAGCTGCGCTCGGCCAACGCGCTGCTGCGCGTGGAGCAGGAGCGCTCGGAGAAGCTGCTGCTGAACATCCTGCCCGAGCCCATCGCCGAACGGCTCAAGAACGAGGATCAGACGATCGCGGACGGCTTCGCCGACGTCACCGTCATGTTCGCCGATATCGTCAATTTCACGCAGCTCGCCGAGGGCATGTCGCCCAACCAGATATTCTCGATGCTCAACCGGGTCTTCTCGGCGTTCGACGAGCTGGCGGAAGGGCACGGCCTGGAGAAGATCAAGACGATCGGAGACGCCTACATGGTCGCCGGCGGCCTGAACGACAGCCGCGAGATCGACTACACGCGCTCGATCGCCGACATGGCGCTCGACATGTGCCGCACGCTTGCCGCCGACCGCATCGTCGAGGGCCGGGTGGTCGAGATCCGCATCGGCATAGGCACCGGGCCGGTGGTCGCCGGCGTGGTCGGCAAGAAGAAGTTCATCTACGACGTCTGGGGCGATACCGTCAACATCGCCAGCCGCATCACCTCGGAGGGCGGCCCGGGCGCGATCCAGGTGGACGCCACCACCTATCGCCGGCTCAAGGACGCCTACGATTTCCAGGCGCCGCGCACCGTGCCCTTGAAGGGCAAGGGCGAGACGGCGATCTACCGCCTCATCGGGCGAAAGCCGCACGACGTGAGCCGCGACACCGCACCCGAAGCGGCCTGAACCGCCAGGGCGCCTCCCAGAGTGCCTCCCAAGGTGCCCCTCCCAGGGTGCCTCCCAGGGTGCCTCCCAGGGCGCCTCCAGGGCCGGGGTTCGCCGGGGAGAATTTCCGCGGAGCGGGCGCAGGCCCGCCGCACTCAGGCGGCCCGCTATGCGCGCGAAGCCGCCGCCGGCGCGCTTGCGCGCAGCGTGAAGCAGACCTTACCCGGCTCGTTGCACGCGAGCGCGAGGGTGAAACCCGAGACTGCCGCGTGCTTCGCGGTCTGGAACAGCCCGATGCCGAAGCCGCTCTCCGAGGGCACCGGGCCGCGCAGCAGGCCCTGCACGATCTGCGGCGCCACCGGCGCCCCGCTGTCGCACACCGCCAGCTCGATCGAATCCGCGCAGCGCAGCGTCACTTCCACCGCCACCGCCTGATCGAGCTTGCGCTTGCGCAGCGCGTTCTGCAGCAGGTTGTCACCGGCGCTGTCGAACAGCTCCTTGGGGATCAGGACGGCATCGGCGACCTCGGACTCGACGAACGTCACGTTGCGGTTCTGGTACCCGCGCTTGAATCCCTCCCACCAGGTCTTCGCGGGAACGAACTGACCGCCTTCGAGCTGCGGCTTCTGCAGCTTGGCGAGCGCCTGCTGCAGCCGCTGGCTGATGACCGGGAGCTGGCGCCGGACCAGTTCGTTCAACTCGGCCGAGTTGCCGCTCTCGTCCAGTTCGGCCGCGGAGCACAGGATGTTGAGCGACTGCAGCAGGTTCTTCATGTCGTGCGTCATGCGGGCGCCGGTCTCGTGCACCGCCTGCAGGTAGGTCTGCTGCTGGAGCTTCTGCTCGCGCACCTTGGTCAGGTAGAACTCCGCCAGGAGCTGACCGAGCAGTTGGAAGTGCCAGTTGAGGGAGGGGCTCAGCCGGTTGCGGCTGTACACCCGAAGATGCAGCTCCGATCCGGTGTAGTCGACGAAATGGGCGGTCTGCCCGCCGAATTCGCCCGTCTCCTCGGCGCTGCGCCACACACCGCCCGACACCCAGGGCAGGCGCGCCAGGCCGGCGCACGCTTCCTGCAGAAAGCGCTCCGGGCGCGATTCCATCTGCGACAGCTCGGCGAGAAAGCGCAGCCATTGCTCGAAGGGCAGGCCGATGGACAGCAGGTAGCGCGAGAAGTACATCGACAGCCCCGTGAAGCCGGTGCGCGGGTTCCAGGCGAGGCTCAGGGCGAGCAGCACGCCCGCGATGACGAACAGGCTGAAGCTGAGTGCGATCCCGTACTCCAGGTCCGCCGCCCGCATGAAGGCGAAGGCACCCAGCGCCAGCACCACCAGCACAAGGAACAGCAGCGCCGCGTAGAAGAAGTCGACCATCTGAGGCGTCTCCGCGGGCTCGCTCTCGGCCGGCACGACCAGCATCACGGCGAGCAGCGGCGGCAGCCCGTAGTCCATCAACCAGTCGAGTTCGCGCGGCGCAATGGATAGAAAGGCATTCGGCACGATCCAACCGAGCAGCAGCACGATCAGGTAGGCGAGCACCACGGTGTAGAAGCGCCGCAGCCAACGCGCGTGGAACAGGAAAACCTTCCCGCCGACGATACCGGCCAGGACGCTGACCCACAGTCCGAGCAGCCACCAGTTGAGGAAAAGCAGGATCGCAGCCGAGATGGCGAGCACCGCGACCGACTGCTGGAGGCTCAGCCGATGCTCGCCGCGCATGAACGGCTGCCAGAGCATGAACAACCCGAAGTGCGCCAGCATGAATCCGCGCGCCCACCCGTCGCTCGCTCCCCGGGTCGCCGAAAGATGCAGCAGCACCAGCATCACCACGAACACCAGCCGCCAGTGGCGCGCGGCGAGCTGCTGGGAAACCAGGTTGAATCTGCGCAAAGTCATGGTCCGGTTCGGGCTCCGTGTTCGGGGATATCGGGCAGCAGGTATCATGAGCGCACCGGCACGTTTTGTGCCAGGGGTCTGAATGAACTTCGCGGCCACCATCGCCGGCCTCACCCTGCTCGAAGCGCACCGTGCACGGCTCCCGTGGGTCGGGATCGCGACGCTCGCCCTCGCCGCAGGCGCGGCTGCGTTTCTCGACCAGGTATCGCTCATCGAAGGCGCCCGCATCCAGGCGGCGCTGCTCGGGGCGGTTCTCAGAGCCGCCGCCGTGTTCATGGCAGCCGCCTTCGTGATCACCAGCATGGTCCGCGAGTCGAACGACCGGGTGACCGAATTCCTGGTATCGCGACCCCAGCCGCGCTTCGCCTACTTCATGGGCAAGTTCGCGGGCTATTCGATCGTCGCCTGCTGTCTCGGCCTGCTGTTCGCGCTTCCGCTCGGCCTGTATGCGCCGCTCGGCGGCGTGGCGGCCTGGGCGGTCTCGCTGGGATGCGAACTCCTGATCGTGACCACGGTAAGTCTGTTCTGCGTCATCTCTCTGGGCCAGGTGCTGCCCGCGCTGGCGGCCACCGCGGCCTTCTACCTGCTCGGACGGTCGATGCAGACTCTGCAGGCCATTGCCGCCTCGCCCTACCTGCCCGAGAGCCGCTGGACCGACGCGGTGGTGAAGGCGATCGTGGACGGCATCGCGCTGCTCATGCCGGACCTGGACCGCATGACCCTCAGCGGCTGGCTGGTACAGGCGCCCCCCTCGCCCGGCGAGATGGCGTATATCGCGCTGCTGACCGCGGTCTACGTCGGGTTGATCGGTTCGGCGGCGCTTTTCGATTTCTACCGCAAGAGCTTCTGATTTCCGGATCCGGGCGTGGACCGAGCGCTTCGAAAGGTGCCCGCGGCAGTGCTGTCAGCGCTCGTCCTCGCACTGAGCGCACAGCTCGCGCTCAAGCAACTGCAGCAGGGCGCGGCGGCGCAGGCGGTCGAGCTGCCGGCGCCGCCCGCGCGTACAGCCCTGCGGCTGGCGGCGTTCGGCGACCCGATGCCCGTCGCGATGCTGCTGATGCTGTACGTACAATCGTTCGACCTGCGGGGCGACAATCGCTCGTCCTATCAGCGCCTGAACTACGGCACGCTGATCGAGTGGCTCACCCTCGTGCTGGCGCTGGACCCGGCGGGCCAGTATCCGCTCATGAGCGCCAGCAGGATCTATTCGGAGGTCCGGGACACCGAGAAGCAGAGGCAGATGCTGGACTTCATCTACCGGGAATTCCCCGGCGATCCCGCTCGCCGCTGGCCGTGGCTCGCCGAGGCCGCCCTGCTCGCCAAACACCGGCTCAAGGATCTGCCGCTCGCACGCCGGTACGCTTCGGCCATTCAGCTCCACGCCAGAGGAGCCGATATCCCGCTCTGGGCGAAGCAGATGGAGGCATTCATCCTGGAAGACATGAACGAACTGCAGGCTGCAGCCATCATGATCGGCGGCTTCATCGACAGCGGCATGGTGCGCTCACCCGCCGAGTTGCGGCTCTTGAGGCAGCGCCTGGACGGGATCAAACGGCGCATCGAAACCGTGAAATGACGTATTCCCGTCATTCATGCCGAGTTTTCGACAAGAAACCTCGCGAGAAACGTTCATGACACCCAATAAGTCACTGAAATATGGGAACGCTTCTTGCGTGTGAAATTTGTCACAAACCAACTGGGGACATCACTGCCATGAAGGGGACATCCAAACATCCGGCTGCGGCCCGGCGGCAGTCGGGCTTCACCTTGGTCGAAATCGCGATCGTGCTGGTCATCATCGGGTTGCTGCTGGGCGGCATCCTGAAGGGCCAGGAGATGATCACCCAGGCCAAGATCAAGAACGCGATCTCGGACTTCACCGGGATCTCGGCGGCCTACTACGGCTACCAGGATCGCTACCGGGCGCTGCCGGGCGACGATCCCGGTGCGAATGCACGCTGGACGGGTGCGCAGCAGGGCAACGGCAATGGCATCGTGAGCGCGACCTACAACGCCTCGTGTTCCTCCCCGAGCACCACCGTGGGTAGCGACGAATCCTGCTACTGGTGGGATCACCTGCGGCGCGCGGGTTTCGTTTCGGGCGCCGGGACCCTGCAGCCTTTCAACGCCTTTACGGGCCTCATGGGGGTGCAGACGGGGGACGGCGCAGCCACGCCCGCTGCCGCCGCGAACGGAATCTCCAACCTGATGATGTGCTCGGCGAACATCCCGGACAAGGTGGCGATCGCCATGGATACGCAGATGGACGACGGCAATCCGACGACGGGGACGGTCCGGGGGCAGCAACAGGCGGCACCCAACCCCGCTGTTGCCACCGCCACGGCGGTGTCAAGCTACCAGGAAACCGGCACGAACAACTACCTGCTGTGCAAGTCGCTGTAGCAGCCGAAGCGGATTGAACCTAGCGAAGGGGCAGCGTCTGCTGCCCCTTCGCGCTTCGGCGGGGATCGCGGGGCCGCCGCCCTCGGCAACCCGGTATCGCGGCGCACGGCGCGAGCACGGCAACCCCCAGCGCAGGCACGGCAGTCCCCGGAGCGAGCGCGAGAACCCCCAGAGCGGGCGCAGCAACCTCCAGAGCGGGCGCGGCAACCTCCAGAGCGGGCGCGGCAACCCCCAGAGCGGGCGCGGCAACCCTTGACGGCCAACACGGCAGCGCAGGATCGCGCGGACTTCGGTACGCGCCTCGCTATCCTGCGGGGCGCGGGCGGCTTCGCGCTGCCGTTTCTCCGGCCGGCGCATTACCCGCCCGTTCCCAGCTTCTACGACGAGTGGCTCGGTGCCGCGCTCACCACTTCGGCGTGCCTTTCGTTCGCGCTCGGTACGCTCGGTACGCGCGAATCCCGCTGGTACGCGCCCGAACTCGCCTGGATGCTGGCCGCGCTCGCCGCCTGGCTGCTGCTGCAATGCCTCCTGCG
>JADLDQ010000153.1 GCA_020846575.1 Burkholderiales bacterium | reverse complement strand
GTTCCGTCGCCCAGCCGCCCGTTGGCGTTGTAACCCCAGGCCCAGACCGTGCCGTCGCTCTTGAGCGCGAAGCTCGAGTAGTCGCCGCCGGCGAGCTGGTTCACCGTTCCCGGCAGCCCCAGCACCTGCCGCGGCACCGAGGAACTCTGGGTGCTGGTGTTGCCCAGCGCCCCATAGTTGTTGTAGCCCCAGGCCCAGACCGTGCCGTCGTTCTTGAGCGCCAGGGTGTGGTAGCTGCCCGCGGCGATCTGAGATACTCCGCCCAGGCCGAACACCTGCACCGGCGTGTTGCGCTGCGCGTCGGTGCCGTCGCCCAGTTCGCCGTCGGCGTTGTAGCCCCAGGTCCATACGCTGCTGCCGTCGCTCTTGAGCGCCACCGCGTGGCGCTCGCCCGCGGCGATCGCGCCGATCGCGCTCAGCGCCGTGATCTGCGTGGGCACCAGGCGGTTGCCGGTGTCCCCCAACCCCAATTGCCCGTAGCCGTTGTAGCCCCAGGCCCAGACCGTGCCGTCGCTCTTCAGCGCGTAGCTGGTGTCGGTCCCCGCCGCGATCGCGATCACCCCCAAGAGACCGCTCACCTGCGCCGGCACCGCGCGGCTGGTGGTCGAGTTGTCGCCCAGCTGCCCGTAGCCGTTGTAGCCCCAGGTCCAGACCGTGCCGTCGCCCTTCAACGCCACGCCGTAGTAGTTGCCCGCGGCCACGGCGGTGACCCCGGAGAGGTTCGGGATCTGCGTGGGTGTCCACCACTCGGAGATTTCGGTGACCCCGAGCTGCCCGTTGCCGTTGTTGCCCCAGGCGAACACGTTGCCGCCGACCACCGCCAGGCTGAAGTTGTTGCCTGCCGCCAGCGATCCCGCTGCGCCCGCGACACCGGAGATGCCCTGCACCACGATCGGGGCGCTGCGCGAGGTGCTGGTGCCGTCGCCCAGTTGCCCGTTGGCGTTGTAGCCCCAGGCAAGCAGCGCACCGTCGCTGCGGCGCGCGAGCACGTGCGAGCTGTTCTGGCTCGCCTCGATCAGGGTGAGGTTCGCCACGCCGCCCCCACCCAGCGCCGCAGCCTTCACCTCCTGGTACAAGGACGCGGACACGCTGGGGTTGTTGCTGGTGTCGCCGGCAAAGCGGGCCGTGATGCTGTGGGGACCTGTGCCGAGGGAACTCGTGCTGATGGCGGCGACGCCCGAGCCGTCCGGCACTACCGGGCTACCGATCTGCGTGGTGCCGTCGAAGAAGCTCACGTTCCCGCTCGGCGTGGCGCCCGAGACGGTGGCGGTGAAGGTCACGCTCGCGCCTGCCAGGATGGGATTGGCGCTGGTCACCAGGCTCACGGAGGAAGGCGTCAGGTAGGGCGTGACGGCGACGTTGCGCTGCGTGATGGTGCGGTCGCCCAGTTGACCGAGGTCGTTGTACCCCCAGCTGCGCAGCGTGCCGTCGTTCATGAGCGCGTAGCCGCTGTAGGCGGATGCGGCCACCGCGCCGACACCCGTAAGCGGTGTCGCCGGTGCGGAGAGGGTCTGCTGGGGCGTGGTGCGCGGCGAGGTGGCGGTGTTATCGCCCACGGATCCGATGTCATTGCGGCCCCAGCCCATCACCGTGCCATCGCTGATGAGCGCCAGCGAAAAGTCGTAGCCTGCGGCGATGCCGGTGGCGCCAGTGAGCGTTCCGGTTCCCGCCGTGTCTTTCACCGGAACCGGCGTCGTGCTCTGGCTGGTCGAGGCGTTGCCGAGCTGACCCGAGGCGTTGTAGCCCCACGCCCAGACCGTCTGATCGCTCTTCAATGCGAGCGCATGGCGGCCGCCACCGCTGATGGCGGTGACGGTGTTGCCCAGTTCCGTTACCTGCACGGGTGCGTTGCGGGATGCGGTGTCGCCAAGACCCAGACCCAGCTGCCCGTTGGCGTTATAACCCCACGCCCACACCGTGCCGTCGGATTTCAGCGCATAGGCCGAGTCCTGGCCCGCGGCGATGGCCACCACGTTGTTTATGCCGATCTTTGCCGGAACCGCGCGGCCGGTGTTGGTGCCGTCGCCCAGCGCCCCGTTGCCGTTGTAGCCCCAGGCCCAGACGTCGCCGTTGGTCATCAGGGCGAGGGTGAAGCTGTTACCCGCCGCCACCGCCTTGACGCCGGACAGGTTGGGCCCCTGCGTCGGGTTCCACCATTCGCTGGTTCCCGCCACGCCGAGCTGCCCGTAATTGTTGTTGCCCCAGGTCCAGACGTTGCCGCCGCTGACCGCGACGCTGTGGTTGAGGCCGACCGCCAGCGGCACCGTGCCCGCGGGAAGGGAATTGGCGTTGGCGATGGTAAGCCCCTTCACGATCACCGCCGAGGAGCGGGCGGTGTTGGTGCCGTCGCCCAGCTGGCCGCTGCCGTTCTCGCCCCAGGCGAGGATGGTCCCGTCCGAGCGCAGCGCGAGCACCGCCGATTCGGAGGAGCCTGCGGCCACCGCGACGATGCTCTGGGCCTGCGCGCAGAGGCTGAAGGCGCTTGCCAGCGCCAGCAGCCAGCGTATGGAGCTACCGAGGGAGAATCGGATCGGGGTCATTTTTCCAGGAGTTCCTTCTCGGCCGATTGCCGGTGTGGCGGGCGTCTTCCGCGGATCCGGCCGCGGGTGGTGCAAGTCTCGCTGCAAGACACAAGTCAGGACGCACGAGCCGCTCGAGGTTTCGAAGTTCCGGCTCAACGCCGATGGCGACCGCAGGGGCCAGGAACTTTGACCTCGTGCGCTGGGGTTTTTCTTGCAGCGCACTGGGTCGAATGTTAGTCCCGGGCAGCCGGCTGCATAAGGTGCCGGCGCGACATATCGCACAGTCGGTGGCGTGTATGTCCGACAGCACGCCGACCCGGTTCAGAACGTCTCGGTTCGACTTTCGGGACGGGACATCGGCGCAGGCGCGGGTGACGCGCGCGCCGCCGGGGACGTGCGGGCGGCGCCGTCCAATATCGCACTGTGACGGACTCGCACTGTGATGGAGGCGGGTCGCTGGTCCCGCTGCACGAGTCCGGGGTCGGAGGCTGTGCGCATTGAAGCGCGAATGTCCCGAACCCGATCCCCCGCTGCCTGTGCGGCTCGCCCTTCGGTACCGCCGCGCTCCGCGGTTTGCGTCGGTTTGGGTGCGTGCGCAGGACGATCGCGATTCCCTGCTACAGTGTTGTTCGTCGCTGTCACTCGAGCCCGGTCGATCGCCTCATGAACCGCCCGGTTCTTCAGCTCCTGCTTGTCCGAGTCGCCGTGCTGCTCCTGGCGTGCCTGGCGGCTGCCCGGGCGGCCGAACCCGGGAGCGACTTCGAGGTGCGGCGCCTGCAGGACAGCCTTGCGCAGCTGCAGCAGGAGCAGCAGGCGATCTACCAGGACTTTCAGATGACGCAGGGTCTGCGCGCACTGGAGATGCAGGATGCCAGCGCCGCGGCCCTTCAGGATCCCGGCTACCGCGGCTTCAACAGCCCGCCGCCCAATTACGACGACGTGGTGCGCAGCCGGCGCGAGCGCGAGGAGCGCCTGCATCAGTACTCGGACGACCTGAAGCGTCTGTACACACGCTACCGGGAGATCGAGGAGGAAAAGGCGGCGCTGCGCGGCCGCATCCGCGATCTGATGCAGCCGAGGAGGGAATGACCGGCTGTGAGGCGCGTGCCGATTGAAGGTCGGCTCGACCGAGGGTCGAGGTCGTCCGAGGTTCGAGGTCGCCCGAGGGGCAAGCTCGTCCGAGGGGCGAAGCCGCCAGAAGGTCGGAGCCGCCAGAAGGTCGGAGCCGCCCGAGGGTCGAAGTCGACGGGGCCAGCTCGCCGCCGGCCCAGGACCCTCAGAAGTCGAAGTCGCGGCGCACGGTCACGGAAACCTCCGTGCGCTTGTACCAGTTGGTCGCGAGGTTCGAGTCGTTCCGCGAGTGGGACAGCGCCGGCCGCAGAGTCCAGTCCCTCAGGAACCGCCAGTTGAGACCGGCGGAGAAATCGGTGAGCTTGTCTTTGCGGGTCACACCCAGCAGCAGGTTCTGCCGGCCGAAATCGGATTCCTGGTAGGTGAGCGACGCGAACAGGTCCATGTCCTCGCGCGCGCGGTACTGGCCCCCGGCACGCCCGCCCTGGAAGGACTTCGACCCATCGGCGCGCCCGTCGGTATCCCGTTCCTTACCGAGGTAATACGCGGCGAACACCGCGGTTCGGCCGTCGCCGAACACGTGCAGGCCGCCGATGCCGTGGGTGGCGGCGTCGTAGCTGTTGACCTTGACGGCGGCATCGGTGAAGCGGGTGCGGGAGTACTGGGTGAACACGTTGATCTGGTTGCTCGGATCGAAGGTGTAGCGCCAGTCCGCCCCGATGCCGGCCACGTTGCGGTTGTACGCGGCATCCAGGTAATAGCGCCCGGCGCTGCCGATCACCCGCAGCTGGTTCTGCTGCTCCCCGACCGTCACGCCCGCGCGTACTTCCCGGTTCTCGTAATCGAAGGTGTCCTGCTTGAAGTTGTCGCGCTTGCGCCAGTCGGCCCCGACGAGGTAGGCGAATCGCGGTGCGAGCTTGTGCACGAACTCCGCCCCGGCCGCGACGGTGCCGAAGCCGCTCTTCTGCGCCACGTTGTTCGCGGTCAGCTGAACATTGGCGCCGGGCCCGAAGATCGCCGGGTTCAGATTGATGTTCGACTGGGTGGTGGAGAAATTGACGTTGCTGTCGTAACCGAGGGTGCCCTCGACGTAGGCCCGCAGCGAGCGCTGCTGGGCCCTTTCGGCCTGGGCGATCGTCGCGAGGTACTGCTCCACCGTCTTGCGCGCCGCCTCCGGCGGATCCTGGCGCAAGACCGTTTCGAATTCGGCGCGCGCGCGCGGGAGGTCGCCCAGCTGGAAGTACGCCCTCCCCATGTCGAGGCGCGCACCGGCGAAGTTCGGGTTGGTGGCGATCACGCGCTCGAAGGCGATGGTGGCCTTGTCCGGCCTGCCGCTGTCGAGCGCGGCGACGCCGAGCATGTAGTCGAAGTCGATGTTGCCCGCGAGCTCGTCTTCCAGCGGCGCGAGTATCTGGTAGGCCTGCGCGAACGCGCTGCGCTGGAGCAGTTCATTCGCGCGCGCCATGGTCTCCTTCTGGGCAGCGGTCTGCGCGAGGACAGGCTGCGACAGCAGCAGTGCGCCCGCCAGCACGGCGAGCACGCCGGCGCGCGCGCCCGGCGCCATGCGCGGCATCCTGGTGGTCGAGCGCTGGAGCATGAGCGCAGCATGCGCTCCATGCATTCGTGCCGGCAGGCAGGCGAGGCTTTGCCGCACGCGAATCAGGATTCTCGCTGGCGCCCTGGACTTGATCTGATTGGAACTCGTCATTTTCTTGGCGGACCCGGTAAGTGCAGGCATCCAGAGCCAGCCGGCTCCGGCAAACCGCGTGTGGTGCAATTCTATGCGGCAGCAGACTCGTTCCTCAAGGAGAATCCGATATTTCCGACCCAAGCTTTTGTTTTTTCACACATTTCTGTTCCAGTTTTCTCGTTAAGTGCTTGATTTGTCAGGATTAACCTGCGCCCGCTTGCCGCCCGTCACGCGCACTTGCCCGAGATCGGATGACCGAGGTCGGATTCTACCCAGGAACAGCCAGAATCCCGGTGAATCCGCGCCACCGGTTCAGGGGCTGCCTACCCCCGGCGGTGGCTTGAAGATGAAGGGCGTTCCCGGCACCGGCGGGAGACCTACGGGCGCGGGCGGCTTGGCCGCACCGCCCGGAGCGGCGCCGGGCTGGGACACCGCCGCGCCCGGTTGCAAAACCGCGCCGGGCTTGGGGAACACCGCGCCCGGAACACCGGCGCCTCCCCCGGGCGCCGGACCGAGCCCGAACGAGCCCGGCGTCGGCAGCGGCGGAACGCTGCTGCGAAGGTTCGTCTCCGGTCCCGATCCGAATTCGATCAGGGACGCCTCCGGCCGCTCCAGCCGCCGCACGACGCGAGGCGTGATGGAGAGCACG
>JADLDQ010000152.1 GCA_020846575.1 Burkholderiales bacterium | reverse complement strand
GCGCGCAAGATCCAGCGCTTCCTGTCGCAGCCGTTCCACGTCGCCGAGGTGTTCACCGGCTCGCCGGGCAAGTACGTCACGCTCAAGGACACCATCAAGGGGTTCAAGATGATCGTGAACGGCGAATGCGACAGCCTTCCCGAGCAGGCCTTCTACATGGTCGGCACGATCGAAGAGGCATTCGAGAACGCGAAGAAGCTCCAGTAGGCCGCCGCGCGCGCGTTGCCGCGGTGCCCGGCCCGGGACTCAGCACAGGAATCCGCCATGGCCCAGACCATCCACGTCGACGTCGTCAGCGCCGAGGAGTCGATCTTCGCCGGCGAGGCGGAGTTCGTCGTCCTGCCGGGCGAGGCCGGGGAACTCGGCATCTACCCGCGCCACACGCCGCTCATCACCCGCATCAAGCCGGGCACGGTGCGCATCAAGCCGGCCGGCGGCGCCGATGAGGAGCTGATCTTCGTCGCCGGCGGCGTGCTGGAGGTGCAGCCGCAGGTCATCACGGTGCTCGCCGATACCGCCATCCGCGGTCACGACCTGGACGAGGCGAAGGCAAACGAGGCGATCAAGCGCGCCAAGGAAGCGCGCGAGAAGGCGCAGGACAAGCAGGAAGTCGCGGCGGTCGAGGCGGAGCTGGCGAGCCTGGCGGCGCAACTGGCGGCCATCCGCAAGCTGCGCCAGAAGCGCTGAACCCGCACGCTCACTCGCTTGGCATCGCGGCGCCTTGGTCCCGCGTGCGCTGCACGGGCCTTACCGGGGTACGATGCCCGCGGCGGCGGCTACTTCCCTGTATGCGTCGTGGTCTTCCCGGATGAAGGCGGCAAAGCGTTCGGGCGAGACAGCGCTGATCTCGTCCTCGGACACGCCCACACCCTGCAGGACCTTCTGCCGGTAGGCCGGATCCGCCACGGCCCTGGCGGCGGCGTTCAGGCGCGCGACGACCTCCGGTGGCGTCTTCCTCGGGGCGAACAGCCCCATCCAGTTGCGGCACTTGACAGGCGTTTCACGGCGCACTCCTCGGCTCGAAGCTCACGCCGCGGCTCGAAGCTCACGCCGCTGCGGTGCACGGCCCGTGCGGCTACCCGGCGATCCGCGGCGAGACGGAGCGGCCGGGGGCCGTGTGTCTCGGGGCTCAGGCGCCCGGCGCGCAAGTGTCGGGCCATGCTGGCACTGCGGGTAATCACGGCGACCCGGCGCACCCGGTCCCGGGGCGTTGCGCCGATTGCGCGGCGTCAATTCCGGGCGAACCCCATCATCGGTCGATATCGCCGGCGCATCGCCGCGCGTACCATGCGCGCAGGGACTTCGCGAGGATCCGACCGGCGCCAGGGCGGATCGCCGCGGGGATGGGAAGCTCACGGCGAGCGGTCGCGCCCCCGGTTGGCGGCAGCCTGCCTGGGGTCGCAGCAGGCCGGCGTGCCGTGCACGCCGGCGGCGGAGAGCACGCATGAGTGCGATCAGAAAACTGACGCTCAGCGCCGGCATCTATTGGGTCGAGATCGCCGAATCGGACCTTCGCAT
Source organism: Burkholderiales bacterium (assembly GCA_020846575.1). Taxonomy (GTDB): domain Bacteria; phylum Pseudomonadota; class Gammaproteobacteria; order Burkholderiales; family SG8-39; genus JADLDQ01. The sequence goes on along the minus strand of JADLDQ010000152.1, from coordinate 4,547 downwards.
CCTCTGCGGCTGCCCGCCGGACGCTGTCAAACACATGCTCAGACGCGGGGTCATCCGGTCGGCCGAAGTCCAGGGCGTCGAATGCGAGACCGGCCCGAACGCGATCCTGCTCTCGGATCTCGCCATCCAGAATGGCCAGGCCTGCAGCCGCTCGGAGTTTCCCGTGTTGCAGATGCTCTACAAGCAGGGCCTGATCGTGCCCGACCACCCCAACAACACCGGCCAGAGGCCGATCCTCATCGGTTCACCCCGACAGGTCGATGCGCAGATGAACTACATCTACCGCGGGAACTACGGCCTGGTCTCGCGCGAGGAACTGGTCGCGGCAGGCGTATCGCCGGAACAGGCTGCCGAACTGATGCGCATGAAGCTCGCCTTCGCCTTCGGCAGAATCCGCCCGACCGAGGAACTGATCGAGGCCGTCCACCTCGAGGATCGGCCGCTTGCACTGCGCCCGGACGTGAGCGTGCGCAGATTGCGGAGCAACGTTTTCGAATTCTCGAGCGGCGCCGAGCGTGTCGAGGTCGACCTCAACCTCGCCCCGGGCGAGATCTACGAGTGTCCCTACAAGCTCGACAACCACCTGCTCGACCGCGACTACCTGTCCATCGTGCACTCGGGGGACGGCGACGGCTGGGACGTGAACCGGCCGGCCATGGGCAGCATCGTCGTCTACCAGGGCCGCATCTTCGTGGTCGACGCGGGCCCCAACATCGACCACGTGCTCACCGCGCTGGGGATCGGCGTCAACGAGATCGCCGGCATCTTCCACACCCACGCGCACGACGACCACATGGTGGGCATCACCTCGCTGCTGCAGAGCGACCACCGCATCGCCTACTACGCGGTGCCCATGGTGCGCGCCTCGGTGGTGCGCAAACTCGAGAGCGTGATGCAGCTCGGCGAGCGGGATTTCACCGAGCTGTTCGACGTCCACGACCTCGTCCTCGGCGCGTGGAACGATGTCGAGGGCCTGGAAGTGATGCCGGTCCTCTCGCCCCACCCGGTCGAGACCACGATCCTGCGGTTCAGGGTGATGTGGGAAGGCGGCTACCGCAGCTACGCGCACCTCGCGGATATCGCCTCGGTGCGGGTGATGAAGGGCCTGATCACCCACGACGAGGAGCCGGCCGGAATCAGCCGCGCGCTGTTCGACAGGACGCTCGCCGCCTATCTGGAACCGGCGGACATCAAGAAGATCGACATCGGCGGCGGGCTGATCCACGGTGAAGCGGAGGATTTCCGGGAGGACCCATCGGGCAAGCTCATGCTCGCGCACACAGCCAGGCGTCTCACCGAGCGCGAACGCTCGATCGGCTCCGGCGCGCCCTTCGGCACCGTGGACGTGCTCATCAAGGGGGCGGCGGAGGTTTTCCGCCCGCGAGCCGCGGAGCTGCTGCGCGCTTATTTTCCGCGGGTGCCGCTGTACCGCCTGCGGCCGCTGATGAACTGCGAGCTGCGGGTGTTCAACCCGGAGGAAATCCTGCTGGGCGCGGGTGATCACCCGCGCTCGGTATACCTGGTGGTGAGCGGCGTGGTGGAGATGATCCGCCCGGGTTCACGCGGCGCGAGCCGCCTGTCGGCGGGCTCCCTCGTCGGCGAGATTCCCGCGCTGCTCGACCTGGAAGCTTCGGAAACCTATCGCGCGGTCAGTTTCGCTCGGGTGCTGCGCCTGCCTGCCGACCTGTACCGCGGGTTCGTCGTGCGCTGCGGCCTGTACCGCAACATCGTGCAGACGCACGCCAAGCGCGAGGACCTGCGGCGTTCCGGGCTGCTCGCGGACGGCGTTTCCTGCGTGACGCTCAATCGGCTGGTACGTGCGGCCGCGGGGGTGTCCTTCGGGGCGGGCGAGGCCACCGAGCCGCAGGCGCAGGCTGTCGCCATCCTGAAATCCGGCACGGCCCGGCTCGCCACGCCTGCGGGCTACGAGGAAGTGCTGGAGGCGGGGACACACTTCGGCGGCCTCGCGCTGGCGCCCGCGCGGGTGGAGCGCGCGACGGTTCGATTTGTCGAGCCCGGCCAGGCCTACCTGATCCCCCTGGGTCTGCTGAAGGACGTGCCGGCGGCGCGCTGGAAGCTGCTCGAATCGCTGCGGCGCCGCTACGCCGGGGATTGAAAGCCGGCACCGGCGCTCGCGAGGCGGGCCGCGGCCGCCAGATGCCCTCGGACAGCCCGCGTGCGCCGGGGCTTCAGGCACGCCTGCGAGCGCGGGCCCGCGGCGAGAACACCAGCCGCGCGACCCGGGGCGCGGCGGCGTCAGCCGGCGAAGATCTCCTTGAAGAAGGACTGCATCGCCACCCAGGATCGCCTGTCGGCGCGTTCCTCGTAGGCGACCTGCGGGCCGCCCGGGGGAACGTGCCACAGCGTGTAGCTGTGCACCGCGTTCCCATACTGCACCAGCTGCCAGTCCACCCTGGCGTCGCGCATTTCCTTCTCGAAGGCGCGGGTCTCGGCTTCCGGCACCACCGGGTCGTCGGCGCCGTTCAGGATCAGCACCTTGCACCTGATGTTCTTCGCGTCCGCCGGCGTGGGCGAGGCTAGGTTGGAGTGGAAACCCACGATGCCCGCGAGATCCGCCCCGGAGCGCGCGAGCTCCAGGCAGCACGTGCCACCGAAGCAGTAGCCGATGGCGGCGATCTTCGAGGCATCCACGACGCTCAGCGAGCGCAACTGCTCGAGACCCGCTCTGGCGCGCTCGCGCAGCAGCGGCCGGTTGCCGGCGTATTTCATCATCTCGGCGGCGCAGGCCTCATGGCTGCTCGGACGCACGCCCTTGCCGTAGACGTCCGCCGAGAGCACCGCGTATCCCAGTTCGACCAGCATCGCGGCGCGCTTCTTCGCGTAGTCGCCCACGCCCGTCCAGTCCGGAAACAGCAGTACGCCCGGGCGCTTGCCCTGTTTCGAGTCGTCGTAGGTGAGATGGCCCTCGAGAACGGTGCTGCCTTCCTTGTAGTCGACCAGTTCGGATTTCATGCTTGCTCGTCTCCGTCAGTTGCGAATCGGATTGCAAATCGGGTTGGTAATCGCCTGTGGCATGCGGGTTCGCGCAGGGCAGCTCCGCCAGGCCTGCGGCTGCCCGCTGCGCCCGAAGTCTAGCGCGGCTGGCCGACTCGATCGAGGCCGCAGGCTTGGTGCGCGCGCCCCGGCCACGCCGGGCATCTACGACAGCTTCAGCAGCCGCTGCGCGTTGCCGTGCAGGAGTTTGTCCTTGTCCTCCGAGCACAGCGGGATGGTCGGGATCCAGTCGGCACCCGGCTTGTTGGGCACGAACGGATAGTCGATCGAGAAGATGATGCGGTCGATGCCCATCTCCATCACGCAGCACAGCAGCGCAGGATTCGAGAAGTTCCCGCTGGTGGTGATCCAGAAGTGCCTGCAGAAGTAGTCGCGGAACGAGAACGAGGTGTCGCGGTTCCCCTGGCGCGCGAGCGCCTGGGTGATGCGCCACACCGAGAACGGGATCGATTCGCCCAGGTGGCCGAGGATGATCTTCAGGTTCGGGTACTTGTCGAACACGCCCGAGAGCACCATGCGGATGCCCTGGGTGGCGCACTCCACGGTGAAGCCCCAGGCGGCGGTGAGAAGGCCCGGGAAGTCCTTCAGGTAGTCCTTGTAGTACGCCTCGGCCACCTTCTCGTTGGGCTGCGCGGGGTGGATGTAGATCGGGGTGTCCAGCGCCTGCGCGCGCTCGAAGATCGGCCAGAAGCGCTTGTCGTCGAACCACACTCCGTTCGTGGGCCCGTGCACCATCGCGCCCTGGAAGCCGAGTTTGGTGACGCAGCGCTCCAGCTCGTCCGCCGCGGCCCTCGGATCGGGCGTGGGCAGCGCCCCGAACGCGCCGAAACGGTCCGGGTGCGCGCGCACGATCTCGCGCAACCGGTCGTTGGCGCCGCGCGCGACCTTGACCGCGGTCTCGGCGTCCATGCGCTGGGTCGAGGGCGCGCCGTGCGAGAGCACCTGGAAGTCGATGCCGGCCTCGTCCATCTCCCGGATGCGCAGCTCGCCGTGGTCGTAGAGCCGCTCCAGGATGCCGGAGGCGCCGCGCATGGCGTCGGTCGGTCCGAAGTGAGACGCCACCTCCCTGTCCCAGTAGTGTTCCTCGATGACGATGACGCGTTTGCCGTTGATGGCCATGACAGACCTCCTGGAGATTGCTGTTGCGATTGCAGCGGGAACACGCACTCTAGCAGCAGGGCCGCAGCGTGTCAGCGGGCGGCGCGGCGCTCCCGGGCCGGGGTCTCAAATTTCCTGTAATAGCCGCAGGGAGGGTGGCGATGGCGCTCGCGAGCGACCGGGGCGCCGGCCGGAAGCACGCCCGCGGGGCAGGATTCCAGGCTGCAGGAAAGCTTTTCCCACCCCCAGGATGGGGCCGCGCAGTATATATATTGTCGTCGCGCAATCCCAATCGACCAGCGAGGTGACCATGGAGACAGGCAATCCGCCACTCAGAGATCCGGGGGACTATAAGCGCAGGGTGCTGATCTGTGTCGTCGGGCAGTCGCCTGCAGTCGTCACGGAAACGCTCTACGCACTCGTGGTGGCTCCTC
>JADLDQ010000151.1 GCA_020846575.1 Burkholderiales bacterium | reverse complement strand
TGGATCGCGGTATCAGCGGCTCCCACGCCGGCATGAGTCCGACCGGCACCTCGATCAGCGCCGGACCTCCTGCCGCGAGCGCCTTGCCGAGTTGCTGTCCGAGCATCTCCGGCGAGTCGGCGCGCAGGCCGAGGGCGCCGAACAATCCGGCCAGCGCGACGAAGTCCGGATTCGACAGATCGCAGCCGACGTAATGCTCGGCGAACCGCAGCTTCTGAGTCCGGCGCACGTTGCCGAAACCCGAGTCGTTGAAGACGATCGCCACCGTGTGAATTCCGTGCTGCATGGCGCTCGCCAATTCCGGCATGGTGAACATGAATCCGCCGTCGCCGCAGATTGCCACCACCGGCCGGTCCGGATGTGCCACCTTGACGCCCAGCGAGGTCGCGTAGCCGAAGCCGAGTGAATTCTGATATCCGGAATGTATGAGGGTCCGCGGCGAATAGACCGGGAAACCCGACCAGGCGTAGAACCCGACCTGCGTGATGTCCGCGACCACGATGGCCTCGTCGGGCAGCGCCGCGCGGATGGCATCGGAATATGCTTTCTGCGGCGCGAGTGCGTCGAGTTTTCCCTGAGCCGCTCGTTTGAGCGCTTCGAACTCTGCGCGCCGCGACGCTCGCGGAGCCCCGCCAAGCGCCGCCCTGAGCGCGCCGAGCCCCTTGGCGGCGCTGGTGATGATCTTCACGTCCGCGGGCGCCGGCTTCTCGGCCTGCAACGGATCGATGTCGATGCGAATCGTCCGGATACCGGCATCCAGACCCCACCAGTCGCCGCCCTCCAGGAAGCGGGTTCCTACCGCGACGACCACGTCGACCTCGGGCCACAGCGCGTGGCCGCCAAACAGGGTCTGGGCGAGGTAATGCCGGTCCGACACCGCGCCGCGGCCGTGGCGAGTCATGATGATCGCCGCCTGCAGTTTTTCGGCGATCGCCAGCAGATCCTGCTCCGCGCCGAAAATCCCGCCTCCAACGAAGAACGCGGGGCAGCGCGCCCCTTGCAGCAGCTCGGCAGCCCGCTCGATCAGCGCCGGGTCCGGCGCCGGGTCCGCCTCGCGCGTTGCTGCCGCAAGCAGTGTCACCTCGCCGCGCGCTTCGGTCACGTCATCGGGAATCTCGAACAGGACCGGTCCGCAGCGTCTTGAGAGCGCCGCGCGAACCGCAGCGTCGACCGCTGCCGGGACTCGGGAGGGGTGATCCGCGAACACTTGACGCTTGGTGAAGGAAGCGAAGACGCCAGGCTGGTCGTGCACCTCGTGCATGATGCCCAGGCCGCGGCCGATGTAGCGCGTCGAGAGCTGCCCGCTGATTGCGAGCACCGGGGTGTTGCTCGCGCGCGCGATGCAGATGGGGGTGGCCGTGTTGAGCAGACCGGGACCGGGCACCACCATGAAGGTGCCCAGCTTTCCGGTGGACTCGGCGTAGCCGTATGCCATGTACGCGACGCCCTGTTCGTGGCGCGAGTTGATGACACGGATTGCCGAGCGCTCCTGGTAGAGCTCCTCGAAGACATGGTCAAGCTGCACCCCGGGCAGGCCGAACACGGTGTCGATACGGTTCGCCTTCAGAGATTGGACGAGAGCCTGGGCGCCGGTGAGCATGGTCATGGTGACTGCCCCGGGAGGGTCATGCCCATAAGCGCTTGCTCGCGATCGCCGCGCCCTGCGCCAGCGCCTCGAGCTTGGCCCAGGCGATCTCCGGGTGGATGCGGCCGCCGAGCCCGCAATCGGTCGAGGCGATGACGCGCTCGCGGCCCACCGCCGCGGCGAAGCGCTCGATGCGCTCGGCGACGAGTTCGGGGTGTTCCACCACGGTGGTGGCGTGGCTCACCACGCCGGGCAGACTGCGCTTGTCCTCGGGCAGGCGCACCTCCTGCCACAGCTTCCATTCGTGCTCGTGGCGCGCGTTGCCGGCTTCGAAGGAATAGGCCTGGCAGTTCACCGCGAGCATCACGTCGACGATTTCGCGCATCGGGATGTCGGTGCTGTGCGGGCCATGCCAGCTGCCCCAGCACAGGTGGAAACGGATGCGCTCCGGCGGCAGGCCGCGCAGCGCGTGGTTCAGGGCCTCGACGCGTCGCATCGAGTGCCTGCGGTAGGCCTCGAGGCCCGGCTCGGGAACGATCTGGTCCCAGCTCTCGGCGATCGAGGGATCGTCGATCTGCAGCATGAGCCCGGCATCGACGATCGCCCGATACTCATCGCGCATCGCCTCGGCGCAGCCGAACAGGAACTCTTCCTCGCTCGCGTAGTAGCGGTTGCCGATGCGCGCCGCGCTGCCCGGACCGAGCGAGGTCATGAAACCGTCGCTCAGGCCCGCGGCGGCGAGCGCCGCCTTGAAGTTGGTGATGTCGGCGGCGATCGCGGCTTGACCCACATAGCGCAGCGGCCCGACGCACACCGGCGGCATCGTCAGTTCGGGCCCCATGCTGACGCCGAACTCCGCGCCGGCGGCGTAGGCGCCAGGGAACCTGGCGCGGTCACGCCGATGGGCGCGGTCGGTGAGAGTCAGCTCGCCCGCGGCGATTCGGGCGTAGGGCGCGCCCGGGGCGGCGAGTTCCAGCCCGCTCAGGCGCTGAAAGGAGTAGCTCCACCACGCCCCGTAGCTGATGGGATGGCCCATCGCCTTGCCGAATTCACCGTCGCCAGGCTGGTCGATGCCGGCGTCCCGCTGCCGCTTGACTACCTCGATCACCGCCTCGCGCAACAGCGCCTGGAACGCCGCCTCGTTGCTGTTCTCGCCGCGGTGGGTGCGGTTGGCCTCGATCAGTCCGTCCGGCCGCGGCAGGCTGCCGACATGGGTGGTCAGGATTCTCGTACTGCTTTCCTGCATGGTTTTGCTCCTCCGAATCGTCCTGCCGCCGCCGCGAGGCGCGACGCCAGACCCCTGGCTCGCCGCCAAGATCATGCTCGGGCCGGCGGCGTCCCCCTGCGGCGCTCGTTGCTCGAATGCGGCTCTACCGCCAGGCCATCAGCGGTATCTCTTTCCTGTCGGGCGAGACGTAGATCGCCTGGGTCGGGCAATCGCGTTCGCAGAACAGGCACATCTGGCAGTCTTCCGGATAGGCGATGACGGCCCTGCTGCCGCAGGTCATGCAGCGCTGCGCCTCCAGGCGGGCGGCGTCATCGGAGTACCCGCACTTGACCTCGGCGAAATTGCCCGATCGCTCGCCCACCGGCAGCCAGGGCGCCGCCCGCCTCGGAATGTGCGGGATGCGCTCTCTGGGCGGCTTCAGGACCCTTTGCGGTCTGAGGTCCCTGTCCGCCCGTATATCCTGGGACTTGAGATGGCGATCGATGGACACGGCCGCCTTCTTGCCGGCGCCGATGGCTTCCACCACCGATGCGCTCCCGGAGACGATATCGCCGCCGGCGAACACGCCCGGCCGGCTCGTTTGCAGCGTCAGCGCATCGACCCGTATCGTCCTTGACTCGGTCACATGGACGTCGTGCGGCAGGAAGGCGAGGTCCGCTTCCTGCCCGATGGCCAGGATCACCAGGTCGGCTTCGACGAATTTCGTCTCCTTGTCGTCGAAGGCCGGTGCGAATCTGCCCGCGCCGTCGCTCACCCGCAGGCAGCGCACCAGCTCCATGCCGGCGACCTTGCCGTCCCGGCCGGCGATTCTCTTCGGCCCCCAGGAGGGGTCGATCACCACCCCCTCGTCCAGCGCCTGCTGCTTTTCCTCGGCGTAGGCCGGCATCGTCTCGCGGGTCTCCAGGCACACCATGCGCACGCTGGCGGCGCCCAGCCGGTTGACCGTCAGCGCGGCATCCATGGCGACGTTGCCCCCGCCGATCACCACCACCTTCTTGCCGGAGGCGGATACGGGCTGGTCGGCGTTGACCTCGCGCAGGAACTCAAGCCCCCAGAGAACGCCGTCCAGCGCCCTTCCTTCGATCTCGATCTTCCTGCTGCGCGCGGCGCCCGCCGCCACGAACACCGCCCGATACTCCCTGGCCAGATCATCGAGCGAGGTGCCGCCGCCGATGGGCGTATTCATCCGGAACTGAACGCCCATCGCCCGCAGGTAGTCGATCTGCGCCGCGAGGACCGCCCTGGGCAGCCTGAAATCGGGAACCCCGTACCTCAGCATGCCGCCCGCTTCGGGCATGCTGTCGAAGATCGTGACCGGGTAGCCCATGCGCGCCAGGAAGTAGCCGCAGGCGAGGCCCGCGGGACCCGAGCCCACGATCGCCACCTCCGCGGTGTACAGCAGCCGGGCCGACGCGGGTTTGTCCGCGATCCAGCGATCGCCCACGAAGCGCTCCAGCGAGTTGATGTTGACCGCTTCGTCCACGTCGTTGCGCGCGCACGCCGTCTCGCACGGGTGCGGGCAGATGCGCCCGGTGATCGAGGCAAGCGGCAGGCAGTCCTCGAGCACGCCGATCGCCTCGTCGATCATGCCTTCGCGCACCAGGTAGAGATAGCGGCGCATGTCCGTCCCGGCCGGGCAGGCAACCTGGCAGGGCGGTTGTTCGGCTCTCCCGGATACCAGCGTGTCCAGCCTGAAGCAGTCCGTCGGACAGGTGTCCAGGCACAGCCGGCATCCGTTGCAAAGCTCGGCATCGACAGTTTCGATCACTCTGATTACCTCCTCGTTTCAACCGGTTCGTCGCTCTCGAATCATTCCCGCGCACACCGCAGAGCCCGCGCTTCATTCCATGGGAAGAATGCGCGGGTAGCGTTCCTCGTAGGGCTTGCTCAGATCCGGCCACCAGGCCCGGGGGATCGGCTCCTTGAGGAGCGACATCTCTTCGCCCGCTTTCTTCACCTTCACCCAGGCGAGCCAGTTCGGATCGTCGCGCCTCGGGTAATCCTCCCGGAAGTGATTGCCCCGGCTCTCGGTGCGAAACAGCGAGGAACGAAAACGCATCTCGGCGATCGTGACCATGTTCTGCGTCTCGTGCGCCAGGCGCCACTCGTGCGGCGTCTCGGCCCTGAGCTTGGGTACGATGTGCTCGCGCAGGAACTCGACGATGCTGAGCGCCGCCTGCAGGCGCGTCGCGTGCTTGATGTCGAGAAAGTAGTAGGGAATGGTGATCCCGTGCAGCGCCTGGGTCACCCACGCCGGGCTGAAGCCGCCCTGGCGCTCGATCGGGCGGCAGACCTCCTGCCTGGCCCTGGCCACCTCTTCCTTGGAGACCGCGTGTTTCCTGTTCTCCGAGATGTACGCGGCCGCCGCCTTCGCCGCCCGGGCCCCCGTCACCATGGCGTGGGTGCTGGCAAACCCCATCCCCCCGTACATCGCCCCCGAGGCCATGGTCCCGCAGCTGTTGCCGGCGGCATAAAGACCCGGGATGCCGACCGAGCAGTTCTTGTCGGTCGCCCAGACACCCGAGCCGTTCCAGATGGAGTGCGTCATGATGCGCGAGGACGGCCACTTGATCTGCATCCCGCGCTTGATATCCAGGCCGATCTTGTCCGCCTGGGGGGTGCCGATGCGTTTCAGGTAGTCCTTCATCAGCCATCCCGAGGCCGAGGAGAAATCCAGGTACAGCGGCGCCTTGCCCTGGTGCGCGTCCCAGGCCGGAAACACCACCGGCTCGCCTTGCGAATTGAGGTTGGGCTTGTTGTACCAGCCGGAAAAGTCCCCGCCGACTGCGAACGGGTAGCGGTACGACACGTCCAGCGCATTCTGCGAAATCTCGACAGTGCCGCCTTTCCTGCGCTGCTCGACCTCCGCCCTGGAATAGACCACTCCGTACATGAACTCCTTGCTGGCGAGCGCCGCGCCGGCCTTGTAGGCCATGATCTCCCCGTCCCCGGTGTAGGAGTACACCGGATAGGCCCCGCCTTTGAGGCCGCTCGCCCCGGTGGCAAGGATGGTTGCCTTGGCCTTCAGGACGTAGAGATCGCCGCTATTGGTGTTGAAACCGACCGCGCCGGCGACCCTGCCCTCCTGCTGCAGGAGCTCCGAGACCATCAGGCGGTCCATCACCCGCACGCCGACTTCGAGCGCTCTGCTGCGCAGGGTCGGCGCGAACTTGCGGTTCTGCTGGGCGATCATCGTGTACGCGGTTCCCGGCGTACCGACGCCGGTATCCTTGGGCGTTCCGAAAACGTAGAGCTTGCCGTCCTTCTCGTAGAACTGCACGCCCCAGTTCACCAGGTCGTGATAGCGCGCTTCGGCCTCCAGCAGGCAGATCTCGTCCCATTCCCGGTTGTTGAGGTATTCGCTGTTCCTGCTGATCAGGTCCACCCACTCCTTTGCGTCGTGCCCCAGGTCCTGCCTGAAGTAGACGATGTCTCCCTCGGAGAAATGCGTGCTTCCCGACTTTCCGGCGAACGCCTTGTCCGTCAATGTGACATCCAGCCCCTGCTCCCTGGCCTTCATCGCGGCGAAGAACCCCGCCATGCCTCCGCCGATGACCAGCACGTCCGTCTGGATGACCTTCTCCGATGGCATTGGATCTCCTTCGAGTAAACGTGATTTGACTGGCAATCAATGCTGCCTGACGCCGGCACGCGCGGACTGGCTTGAGGTGCGCGCCCGTCGATCCCGTCTCGGAACGCAGACCGCTCGAAGCGAAGCTGCGCCGTCACTTTCGTTGCGGAACGCCGGCACGATACCATCTCGCGCGAACCGCTCCCGGTTCGTCACGCTCCGTTTCAATCGATCAGTTCGATGCGTGCCGACTTGACGACCTGCACCCACTTGCGGTTCTCGGCGGCGATGAACTGACTGAAGGCCTCAGGCGACATCGTCTCCGGTTCGCAGCCGACATCGATAAAGCGCTTCTGCACGGCAGGCTGAGCCAGCAGGGAGGCGATTTCCCGGTTCAGGCGCAGCACGATCGGCTGCGCGAGACCGGCGGGTCCGAGCACGCCGAACCAGCTCGTCACGGTGATCTCCGTACCCAACTCGCGCATCGTGGGCACGTTGGGAAGCACCGCCAGGCGCGTCGACCCGGTCTGACCGAGGATGCGCAATTGACCGGCTTCGGCACGCTGGGCCATGCCTGTGGGACCCATCATCATCAGGTCGAGCTGCCCCGCGACCAGGGCCTGCAGGGCTGGGCCGCCGCCCTGGAAGGGCACGTGCGCGGCGTCCACGCGCGCCTGCAACTCAATCAGTTCCATACCCATGTGCAGGATCGAGCCGAAACCCGACGAACCGTAGTGAAGCTTGCCGGGGCGCGCTCTGGCGTACTCGACGAATTCGGCGAAGGACTTGACCGGCATCTTCGCGTTGACCACCAGGACGAGCGGCGAGAACGCGAGGAATCCGACGGAGGTCAAGTCCTTCACAGGATCGTACGGCACCTTTTTCTTCACCGACGGGAGCACCGCCATCCCGTCGGATCCGCCGAACAGCAGCGTGTAACCGTCCGCCGGAGAACGCGCGACGGCCTCGATGCCGATCACCGAACCCGCGCCGGGCCGGTTTTCCACCACCACCGCTTGCTTCAGGCGTTCCTGCAGCGCCGGGGCGACCACGCGAGCCAAGGTGTCGGTGGTGCCGCCGGGTGGGACCGGTACGATCAGCCGCAGCGGCCGGTTGGGATACTCCTGCGCCGTGGCGGACAACGCAGTTACGGCCAGGGCGGCGGCTGCGGCGAGTAGGAAACGGCTAGTCAGCGATGGTTGCATTGTCATACTCCCTCCCTTTGGGAAACTGCGACGGGTCAAGATGCTGGCGGCGGGCAACACGAGCGCAACCGCGGTCTCAGCGCGCGACGAGTGGATGACGCCTGACCAAGCGTGGCGCATGAGAGATGGTCCTCGGTGGCGTTGCGCTGCGGGAACTTGCGTGGGTACGGTTCGACATTGCCGAGATGCGGACTCACACCGATACGGAGTCGCACCGATAGATGCTGATTCATCGCAGGACGTCTTCCACGATCCTGACGTTCTGCTTGAGAGTTTCCGCGGAGCGCTCTACGGCCGCTTGCTCTTCGGGCGTCAGTTGCCACTCCACAATCTCCCGAATCCCGGATCTGCCCAGTCTGATGGGGACGCCCATGCTCAATCCCCATTGCCCGAATTCCCCCTGGAGAATCGCCGACCCGGCCAGAACTTCGCCGTTGTCATTGACGATGGCGCGCGTAAGGGCGGCAAGCCCGATGGCGGTGGTCCAGCCGGTGGTACGCTCCGCCTTCAGTCCTTCCAGCTTCTCGAAGTACGCCCGAGACGCATCGCGGACCTGGCGCTTTTCCAGATCGCTGAACGGTACGAATCTGCCGTCGACGCGCACGGAACTGAACAGCGGCACCTGCGTGAAACCGTGTTCCCCGATCGTCAGACCCTCAAGCCGGCTCACATCCACCCGTTTCGCCTGTGCCGCGAACTGCCGGAAGCGCAGCGTGTCGTTGAGCGAGTAGCCGAGGAGTTGCCGGCGCTCGAAACCGCCTGCGCGCCAGATGGCATAGTTGAGGGCATCCGCCGGGTTGACGACCGTGACGATGACCGCGTCCGGGCAGTGGTGCCGCAGTTGCAGCGCCGTCTCCCGGACTGCGCGCGTGTTCTTCACGAGCATTTCGGTGCGGTCGGCCGTGATGTCTCCGTGCAGCCCGGCCGCATTGATGACAATGGCGCTGCCTGCCGCGTCTTCGTAGCTCCCGGCCTTCACCCTCACGTCCAGCGCCGACGCAGCCGTACCGAGATCCATGGCATGGTGTTCGGCCAGGTTTTCTCGAATGTCGAGCAGCAACATCTCGTCGGCCAGGCCGCCGGCCGCGATCTGGAATGCTGCCGACATGCCCACGCATCCTGCGGCGCCAAGTACCGTTACCTTCACGTGCGGGCCTTTCACGACAACGTCTCATCCGAATGGCGACAGCGGGTCTTCCGGTGACAAACACTGGGGCAAACCGCCACGGCGCAAACCTTGCAAGGGCGGCCTCCTGCACCTGATGCGAATCGAGCCTCGTCCTCCTGCCCGGTGCTGGGTTTCCTGGAAAGAATCAGGCTGTTCGATC
>JADLDQ010000150.1 GCA_020846575.1 Burkholderiales bacterium | reverse complement strand
CAGCCGCGCCAGCTTCTCCTCGGCCTGCGCCTTCTCCAGGCCGCCGATCTCGACCTCGCCGAGCAACGGGAAGGTGATTCTTCCCGAGCGGGTGATCTGCGCTTCCGTGGCGAGATCCGGATTGTTGTACACCGTGATTCTGACAACGTCCCCGGGCCCCAGGCGGTAGTCGAACGGGTTTCCTGGCACGCTCTGCGCCATGACGGGCACGGGGAAAAGGAACAGCAGCGCCAACACCCCGCCAACGGCGCGAATGCCGCGTAATCCGGTTCGGAGCAAGATCATCTTCCCAGCAACCCCTTGAGGCCCTTCTGCGTCGATTCGTCCGCGGGCGCCGCCGGCCGGCTTTCCGCGGGCGCGGGTTTCGCCACGGCGCCGCCGTCCCGAAACTCGATTTTGGCCGAAGCGCGCAGTTCCTTCAGCCTGCGGTCCGCCACGTCCTTCTTCCTGGCGTTGGCGAGGTAGCGCTCGATCAGCTCGGCGGCCTGCAGCTCGCCCACGGGCTGCTCGGACCAGTCCACGATCTGCATGATGTTCGCCTGCGCCGCCGCGTTCACCACCAACACGGCTCCCCGGCCTGCGCTGGTGATCTTCGGCAGCATCTCGATCGGCAGCTGCTCTGCGGGGCGCGTGGTCTGCGCTTCGCGGTATTCGATCTTCATCTCCTTGAGGGCGAGCACGACCTCTGCCGCGCTCCTGGCTTTGTCGAGGCGCGCGAGGAGCGCGGGGCTCATGCGGTCGGGGCCGATGGTCCATTCGCGCAGTCCGTACACGCGGCGCTTCTCGAAAAGGCCGGGGTTGGCCTGGTAGAACGCCTTGATTTGCGCCGCGGACGGCCGCGATGTCCCCGCCAGCCGCTCCAGGTAGGCGTCTGCCAGGACCTGGCGCTTGGTCCGCTCCAGCGCCTGCACGATCTGCGGGTCGCGGTCGAGCCTGGCTTCGACTGCCTGGTCCACCAACAGCTGCTGATCGACCAGGCCCTCGAGAATGCGGCGCACCAGGGCGGGCGAGTGCTCGGCGTTGCCGCCCAGGCGGGCCAGCTCGTTGTTCACCTGGCTCACGGTGATCTCGGTGCCGTCTACCCTGGCCAGCACCTGGCTCGCGGACCGGGTTCCGGCGTCGCGGCCGCAGCCCGCGAGCACCGCGAGCGCGATGCCCGCACAGCCGGCTGCGCGCCAGGCGCCGGCCGGCCGGCACGCCGCCCTAGTAGGCATTGCGATCTCCCCAGACGATCAGGACCGTCTTGACCATGATCCACAAGTCGAGGGACAGGGACCAGTGCTTGAGATAGTCGATGTCGAAGGCGACGCGCGTCTGCATTTTTTCGAGCGTGTCGGTTTCCCCCCTGTAGCCGTTCACCTGGGCCCACCCGGTGATTCCCGGTTTGACTTTGTGGCGGAGCATGTAGCCGGGGATCAGCTTTCGATACTGCTCGTTGTGCGCCACGGCGTGCGGCCGCGGTCCGACGATGCTCATGGCGCCCTCGAGCACGTCGAGGAACTGCGGCAGCTCGTCGAGCGAGGTGCGACGCAGGAACGCGCCCAGGCGCGTGACGCGGGGATCCCGGGGCTTCGCCTGCGCGATCTGGTCCCCGTCCTCGCACACGCTCATGGTGCGGAACTTGCGGACGACGATCTCCCGGCCGTCTATCCCGTAGCGCCGCTGGCGGAACAGCACCGGTCCCGGGGAGGACAGTTTCACGCCGAGCGCGATCAGCAGCATCAGGGGCGCTGCGAGCAGCATGATCACAGACCCGAGCACGAGATCCGCGGTGCGCTTCACCACGGCGTCTAGGCCCTCGAAGGGCGTCTCGCAGACCGCCACCACCAAGGCGCCGCCGACCTCGTCGAAGCGGGCCTGCACCAGATCGAAGACGAACAGATCCGGCAGGAAGTACACCGAGGCCGTGGTGTCTCGCAGCTGCGCAACGAGCTTGCGTATGCGCGGCTGCGCGGCCATCGGCAGGCAGACGTAGACGCAGTGCACGTTGTTGCGCCGCACGTGCTCGGCCACGTCCGCCACCTTGCCGAGCAGCTCCCCGGCCTTGAGCGGCCCGACGCGGCGCGGATCGCGGTCGTCGAAATATCCCTTGAACTGCTGTCCCAGGTAGGGGTCCTCGGACAGTCGCAACGCGAAGCGCTTGCCCAGATCGGTCGCGCCGACGAGCACGGCGTTGCGCGCGACCGGCCGGCGCGTCATGAGCTTTCGCACGCTCATCCGGGCGACCTTGACGCTGGCGAGCAACAGCACCGGGGTGAGCGCGAACCAGGTCACGATCACGTTGTAGTCGAACTGGTCGCTCAGTTGCGTGGCGTAGCCGAGAAACACCAGGATTCCCACCGTGATCGCCCAGCCGACGATGATTCCGCGGGTGGCCTGAACCAGCTGCATCGGGCGCCAGTGCCAGAACAGGTCCACATCGTCGAGGACCTGGGACGACACCAGGAACGACAGGATCCCCAGCAGCAGGTAGTGCCCGGAAAACGGCTCGCCGTACGCGATGGCGCACAGCCAGAGGCTGATCGCGGTGAGCACGGGACACAGTATCGTATTGAGGAGTGCGACCAGCGGCCTCTGCCGCCCCCAGCCGCCGGATCGCTGTTCGTTCGCCAGTATTGCCTGGGCGGCAAGGCGTGGCGAGTCCGAGGCGCGCTCGGCCGATTCCCGGTGCGCCTGTTTCGCGCGCACCTCTTCCAGGACGGGTTGGACGGACTTCAGGCCTCGTGACACTTTGATTTCCATCAGGCGTTTGCAGGCGCCGCCGCGCATCGTGGCGGTTGGCCTGCCCGCACCGGCGCCATCCGCCTGGAGATCATGCCGCGCTCGTTACCCGCGACGGGATAGCCCGCATGTTACGACGTAAGGCGCGCGCGGGAACGCTCCACCGACTCGATTGCGCGGCGCTCGGAAGGAAACGTACCCGGACGAGGTGTGCCGCCGGCGCGCCACTGCGGCCTTCCGGCCGGAATCCACGGCGGGAAGTGAAACGAGCGACCCTCCGGCCGGGCGCGGGGATAAACGCGGCATTCCGCGCGGGCGGTGTCGCGGCGCCAGGCGCTCAGGCAACGGGTTTCCATGACACGTCTGCGCGCAGCCAGATGGGCCGGATGGTCGCACGGGGATCGAATGTGGGAGCGGCTGGCCTGCTCGCGGCCCGTCGCGTCCCAGGTCGCCATGTGGCGCCGGTCTCGACCACGAGCAAAAACCGGGCAGTACGAGGCTGCCCGGTGGAGACTTATGCCGCCCTCACGCGATGCGTTGCGCTTCCCTCACGCGATGCGTTGCGCTTTCGAGAGGCGGCTCTTGCGGATGACGCGGAACCCGACCAGCGTAAGCCCCACCACCATCATCGCCCAGACTTCCGGCTCCGGGACGGCGGCCACGGTCACGCCGAACGTACCGGCCGGTAGCACCGCGCTCGGCTTCCCGATCACGATGGCCGTGTAGCTTCCCGTCAGCGTCGCGAAGAAGCCGAATGACGCCGGTAGCGCCGTGGGAGGGCTCGTTACCGAACCCATTGTGCCGCCGCCGGTCTTGGTGATGGCCAGGGCGAGAAAGTCGAAAGGCGCAAGAAACCCGTTGTCGCTCAGGGTCGCGGTGACGGGGCCGGTCGTCCCGATGGTGAACTCGTAGCTCTTGCCTTGAAAAGCCGGTCCGAACATGGTGTCCGTGACATTGAACACCGTGACGTCGGCGCGGGCCGCAGAGGCGACCAACCCCGCGAGGAGCGCGGCCCCGAGGAGTGCCTTCTTGATGATGTTGGTCGAATTTGACATTTCAATTCTCCGAGGTTGGCGACACCCCTCCCCGGGTCTTCACCAGCACTTCACCAGCAACTGTTTCTCGGTCGGGCGCGGCCGCCTAGCGTGAGGTGCCGCGTCGATTATGGTCTTGTTCCCTTCTTGCATCGTGGTACGCGATGCGGGACCAGGAGCCAAGGCTAGTGGCAGATACGCATCGCACCTAGCATGCTAGACGCCGTTTCGTGCAATAAATCACGCAGGTATGGAAACAGAGCCCCGCCTGGCAAGCCCGAGAAAGCAATGTGATGCCAAGTCCACGCGCGGCATGGGCAGCCTGGACGGCTTGCGTGGCTCTCGGGTTGCGCGGCTTTCGCTCCGACATCGATGGCGCGCCTGCCGTACGCGTGCAAAGGATCACAAGCCGGCGCGCAGGCTGACAAGAAACGCGCGGTAATCAAAGTCCTGGAAGGTGACGTTGGAGCTGCGTCTTCCCTGCTCGTAGGAGATTTCCAAGGCCACGTTCCGGTGCGGTGTGTACACACTGCCGATTCTCGCGAGT
>JADLDQ010000149.1 GCA_020846575.1 Burkholderiales bacterium | reverse complement strand
TACTACAAGGACGTGCCGCTGGATGGCCTGTATCGCAGTTTCTCCGAAGTGATCGAGCGGGTTGGCGATGCACGGCTGCGTCTGTACCTGTACCACATTCCGCCGGTCTCCCAGGTAGGGATTGCGCTCGCGTTGATCGAGCGGCTGCTCGCACGCTATCCGGGCGTGGTCGCCGGGATCAAGGATTCCTCCGGCGACTGGGACTACACGCAGGCGGTACACGATGCCTTCGGGCAGTCGGGCTTCGACGTGTTTGCGGGCAGCGAGGTGTTCCTGCTGCGCAACATGCGCGCCGGTGGGGCGGGCTGCATCACCGCGACCGGCAACGTGAACCCGGCCGCCATCGACGCGCTCTACCGCCGCTGGCGCGAACCGGATGCCGAGCGCCTTCAGTCGAGTGTCAGCGCAACCCGCGCCATCTTCCAGAAGTACCCCATGATGGCGGCGCTGAAGGCGGCCATCGCGCACTACGCATCGGATCCCGGGTGGGTCACGGTGCGGCCGCCGCTGGTCGAGCTGACGCCGGGGCAGCACGCGGACCTGACCGCGGAGCTGGCCGCGGCGGGCTTTGCCATGCCGCGACTGGCCGGCGATCCGCCTGCGGCACCCTGATCGGGCGCCCCGATCGACGATCGGCCCGCGCGATCGCAAGCGCCTTCGAAAGCGCTTTCTGTCCTGGTCGAGCATGCGGCGGCAGCGCCGGGATGGCCGCACGCCTCTGCTACACTCGGCCGCCATGCTGCGCGCAGCCCTTTTCGCGCTGTTTCTCCTCTCATTCGCGGTGTCGCACGCGCAGACGCTGCAGGAAGCGCTGTTCGAGGCGATCGCCGCCGGCGACGAGCGCGAGACCGCGAGACTGATCCGTGTCGGGATTCACTACACGGCGAAGAAGCCGCAAGGCGATACCCCCTTGATGGTGGCGGCAGAGGAGGGCCGAGTCGGCATACTCAAGATGCTCCTGGAAAATGGCGCGAGCGTCCAGGCGCGAACCGCCAACGGCGAGACCGCGCTTCATTTCGCCGCCCTGCAGTCGGACCCGGAAGTGGCGAGCGTGCTGCTCTCCCAGGACATACCGATCGACGCGGTCAACCGGGACGGCGAGACCGCGCTCTTCTGGGCGGCGCTGGGCGGATCCCTGCCGATGGTGAAACGCCTGGCGGAGGCGGGCGCCCGCCTGACGCTCGCGGATCGCAATGGGAACACACCGCTGCACGCCGCCGCCGCGGACGCACACGTGGACGTGCTCGCCTACCTGCTGGAGCGAGGGGTCAACCGCCTGGCGCGGAACAGAGCGGGGCAGACCCCGCGCGACCTCGCAATAAGCCGCGCTCGTGTGGAGTCGGTGGAACGTCTCGACAGGGCGGCTGGCGGGCACAAGGGCAGGCCTGCGGCCACGGGCCAGCGCTCCGCGGCGAAGAACTGAAGCGGCGCGCTTCGGGCTGCGACGGCACAGGCTCATCCCCCGCGCGCTGCGGCTCAGACGCCCACTGCGAGGCTGTCGCGCCGGGCATCGGAGGCCGCTGCATATCCGCCTGGGAGCCGCAGCACGAGCTGACTGCAGCCGAAGTCGCATTCGCCCGGCTGCGCGGTCACGACTTCGTGGCCTTTGCGTGCGAGCGCGGCGAGCGTCTTCGCCGGGAACGCCGCTTCGAAGGCGATCTTCAGTCCGCCCAGGATGCGAAAGCGCGGAGCATCCAGCGCCGCTTGAGGGTTCTGAGCGTAGTCGCCCATGCGCACCATGAGCTGGGTGTGCCCCTGCGGCTGCATGCTGCCGCCCATCAACCCCAGCGTCATGAGCGGCTCGCCGTCGCGGGTGACGAAGCCGGGAATGATGGTGTGGAAGGGACGCTTACGCGGTCCGACCCGGTTGGGGTGCCCCGGGGTCAGCACGAATCCCGCGCCGCGATTCTGCAGGCTGATGCCGGTGCCCGGCACCACCACGCCCGAGCCGAAGCCGGCGAAATTGGACTGGATCATCGAAACCATCATGCCGCCCGCGTCGGCCGCGGCGAGATAGACCGTTCCGCCGCGCGGGGGCGTGCCGTGGCCGAAATCCTGCGCCTGCCGCATGCGCACCAGGCGAGAGCGCTGCTTCAGGTAGGACGGATCGAGCAGACTCTGCGCGCCGATTTCCATGAAGCGCGGATCCGCGACGTAGCGGTAGGCGTCGGCGAAGGCGAGCTTGACCGCTTCGATCTGGAGATGGACGCTCTGCGGTGAGTCCACCGGGTATCGATCCAGATCCAGGTGCGCGAGTATTCCGAGGGCCATCAGGCACACGATGCCCTGGCCGTTGGGCGGGATCTCGTGCACGGCGAGGCCGCGGTAGTCCTGCGACAGCGTGTCGCACCAGTCACAGCCGTGCGCCGCGAGGTCCGAGGCCGTCATCGCGCCGCCGTTGGCGGCGGCGTGCGCGGCGATCCGCTCCGCCAGTTCGCCCCGGTAGAAGGCCTCTCCCCGGGTGTGCGCGATCCGTTCGAGCGTGCGCGCGGCCGCCGGGAGCCGGAAGGTCTCGCCCATCTGCGGCGCGCGCGCGCCGGGCAGGAACGCCTCGGCGTAGCCGGGCTGAGCAGCCAGTTCCAGGCTCTCGGCCTGCCAGCGCTGCGCGACGTACGGCGATACCGGAAAGCCGTTTGCCGCATAGTCGATTGCGGGCTCGAAGTGCTTTTCGAAAGGGAGTTTGCCGAAGCGCTCGGCGAGCGCCACCCAGCCGGACACGGCGCCGGGGACCGTGACGCTGTTCCAGCCGCGCAGCGGAACCGAGGATTGCCCCGCGAAGTATTCCGGGGTCCAGGCCTCCGGCGAGCGGCCCGATGCGTTCAGGCCGTGCAGCTTCACGCCGTCCCAGACGATCGCGAACGCATCCGAACCGATGCCGTTGGAGATCGGCTCGACCAGAGTGAGTGTGATCGCCGCAGCGAGCGCCGCATCCACCGCGTTGCCGCCGGCGAGCAGCATGCGCGCGCCGGCTTGTGCGGCCAGCGGCTGCGAGGTCGAAACGACGCCGCGGCCGACGGTAGGCCGGCGCGGGGTGGGATAGGGATTGCGCCAGTCGAAATCGGGTGCGAACGGGTTGTGCGACATATCCTGCCGATCGAATCGAGTCGTGAATGCTAGGTGGCCTGCGCCGCGCGCAGCGCGTTGTCGATGTCCCACAGTATGTCGTCGATATCCTCCAGGCCGACCGACATCCGGACCATGTCCGGGGTGACGCCCGCCTTGGTCTGGTCCTCCCCGCTCATCTGCCTGTGGGTGGTGGAGGCGGGGTGGATGATCAGCGTCTTGGCGTCCCCGATGTTGGCGAGGTGGCTGAGGAAAGTGGCTGCCTCGATGAACTTCTCGCCCGCGCGGGTGCCGCCGCGCACGCCGAAGTTGAGCAGTCCGGAGGCGCCCAGGGGCAGGTACTTGCGCGCCAGCGCGTGGTGCCTGTCACCGGGTAGCCCGGGGTAGTTCACCCAGCCGACCTGCGGGTGGCGCCGCAGGAACTGCGCCACCGCGAGTGCGTTCTCGCAGTGCCTGGGCATTCGCAGGTGCAGCGTTTCCAGGCCCTGCAGCATCAGCCAGGCGTTGAACGGCGATATCGCCGGCCCGTAGGTGCGCAACGTCTCCATGCGCAGCCGCATGGTGAAACCGAAATCGCCGAAGGTCTCGTAGAAGCGCACCCCGTGGTAGCCGGGGGAGGGCTCGGTCATGCCGGGAAAGTTGCCATTGTCCCAGGGGAACTTTCCCGACTCGACCACCACCCCGCCCATGCTGGTGCCGTGGCCGCCGATGTACTTCGTGGCCGAATGCACCACGATGTCCGCGCCCCACTGGAACGGCCGGCACAGCCAGGGCGAGGGCACGGTGTTGTCCACCACCAGCGGCACGCCCGCATCGTGCGCGATGCGCGCCAGGGCCTCGATGTCCACCACGTTGATCAGCGGGTTGCCGAGCGCCTCAGCGAACAGGAACCGGGTGCGCGGAGTGAGGGCCCGGCGGAAGTTCTCCGGATCCTCGGGGTCGACGAAGCTCGTCTGGATGCCCAGCTTCTTTAGATTGACCGAGAACAGCGTGTGCGTGCCGCCGTAGAGCGTCGAGGCCGAGACGATGTGATCGCCGGCCTCGCACAGGGTGAGCGCCACTGCCATCTCGGCGGCCTGACCGGTCGCGGTCGCGACCGCGGCGCGGCCGCCCTCCAGCGCCGCCATGCGCTCCTCGAACACCGCGGTGGTGGGGTTCGACAGGCGGGTATAGACGTTGCCGAAGGTCTGAAGGTTGAACAGACTCGCGGCGTGGTCCGCGGAGTCGAACACGAACGAGGTGGTCTGGTACAGGGGGACCGCGCGCGCGCCGGTCGCCGCGTCCGGAATCTGGCCCGCGTGCAGCGCCAGCGTGCCGAATCCGTAGCGGCGCTCAGCCATGAGATGAGAACCGGGACATCAGAATGCGAGCCACTGCGGCCGCCTGGCCGAGATCACCCGGGTGTTGACACCGGCCCAGTTCAGGCCGCCGAACAGGCGCGCGTGTTCGATCTTCACGCAGCGGTCGAGCACCGAGTCCATTCCCGCCGCGTCGGCCGCGGCCGCGGCCTGGAGATTCCTCACGCCGATCTGCTGCCAGAGCACCCGCGCACCCGCGGCGATCGCTTCCGCGGCGATGGGCGGCACATCCTCGGTGCGCCGGAACACGTCGACGATGTCGATCGACTGGCCGCTGTGCGCCTTCGCCTCGCCGATCGAGGCATAGCAGCGCAGGCCGAGTATCTCCCGGTGGCGTGGATTGACCGGGATCACCTTGTAGCCGTGCTCGAGCATGTACTTCGCGGCGAAATAGCTCGGGCGGAACCAGTCGGCAGACAGCCCCACGACCGCGATCACCCGGTTCGTCTTGAGAATCCGGCGCAGGCCGGGTATGTCGTCGATCATCCGCGATTCTCCCTGGGAGTCCGCTCGTGGCGCATTCTAGGCGCACCCGCAGGCGCGGCGGATTCCGGGCCGTAGAATCGCGCTTCCCCGCAAACAGGAGCACGGCGATGATCGTCGAAGAGCGCATCTACAGCATCAAGGTCGGCAAGGTGATGGAGCAGTTCAAGGTCTACGAGGAATTCGGGCTCGCCGCCCAGAAGCGCATCCTCGGGGGACTGGTCGGCTACTACTCCGTGGAGGTCGGGCCGCTGAACACCATCGTGCACATGTGGGCCTACGAGGACATGAACGAGCGCGAGCGGCGTCGCGCCCAACTGTTCGACGACCCGGAATTCCGGCAGTACCTGGCGCGGACCGCGGGGCTGATCGACAAGCAGGAAAACCGGATTCTCAAGCCGGCGCCGTTTTTCGAGCGCTCACTGCGGGCGATGCTGTCAGCCGCCGGGTAGTTGGAGGGCGCAGGTGCACGGCCGCGACTGCGATCGTCGCTTTACGAGGAGCCGGGCTAGCGCTTATAATGATGCGCTGCAAACATACGGCAAGATAAGACAGTCGACATCTACCTATTTAAAAAATAAGCGATTTGATTTTCAGCCTGTCCGTCCGTATATAAGAGTTGTTGCTACGCACAAGAGTGCGTGACTGAAAGAGGAACGGATCATGGCAGGCGGTATTTCATACGAAGGCGACGGCTTCATACGCGTTTTCCCGAGCGCACCCGCGAGGCGCCACAAGCGCAGGGACGCAGTGCCAGTCCGGGAGGTGCTCGGCGAGGCTGCACTGGCAAACCCCACTGCGGCTGAAGTGGAGCAGCGAGCGCGCGCGATGCGCCGCGAGTACTTGAGCGAGTGGCTTTGCAGGCTGCTCGATCGCTGGAACTGAGAGGCAGGCGCAACACATAGGAATGGACTGCCGGTCACGGTATCGCAAGCGGCAGTCCCGCAGAATCGAACGGGACGGGGTACGGAGGTTCGGTCCCTCCTCCTCCTCCTTCCGGCTTCCGGCCTCGTTTCCGTTCGACCCCTTGGATATTGCCCGGCGCTCCATGGATCCGGCAGGAGACCGCCCACGCGGTCGCCCCCCGCGCAGTCGCGGGTCTGACGATGCGCCGCAGCGTGCGTTCAGTCACCGACCGCTACCCCTTCACGCCGGGGGTCGGCGCCTCCCAGGATCGTCGCGGAATCGATCGCGATGACGTGCAGGCCGCTCGTCTGCTCCTCGAAGCGCACACTGTGTCCCAGGTCTGCCAGGGGTCTGGCGAGCGGCTCCAACTGCGGCACGCGCTCCAGCTCGATGCCTCGGTTGCGGCTGCCGTAGCGGGGCAGGTCGATCGCCTGC
>JADLDQ010000148.1 GCA_020846575.1 Burkholderiales bacterium | reverse complement strand
GGCAAGGACCTGAAGCGCGGCTGGTACAAGGAACTGGAAGCCGAGGAGATCGTGCGCCTGCTCGAATCCGTGGAACTGCCGATGAGCACGCGCAGCGAACTGCGGGTGGTGCCGGTGGAGGCCGCGCGCAAGTTCGAGCGCGGTCAGCGCCGCGACCGCCGTCCGGGCGAACGCCCGCGCTGGCAGCGAGAAGCCGCCGAAGACATGGCCGAGCGCAAATCCGAATCGCGGCGCCCGCCGGGTCGCGGCGGCCCGCCCGCCGGTGGCGGTCCGCGCGTGCGCGCCGGCGAGGAGTTCCGCCAGCGCGCGTCCTCAGCCAGGCAACCACCGCGTGATGGCAGGCCCGGCGAAGCCCGACCTGCACGCGAGGAGCGCGGCCCGCGCCCGGCGCGAACCGGCGGCGAGACTCGCGACTGGCGCGCTCCGGGTACGGACCGCCCGGCACGCGGCGAACGCCCGCCGCGCCGGGACGCAGCCGCGATGAGCGATCGTCCCGCGCGCGGCGCAGGCCGGGCATTCGGAGAAAAATCGACCGGAGCCCCGCGCGGTGGCCGCGCCGAAGCACGGGAAAACTACCCGCGAGGCCCCGGAGGCGGGCGCACCGGCGCGGATCGCGGCCCGGCCGGTCGTGCGCCGGCCGGCGCTGGCGGCGCGACGCGTTCCGGCCGCACGCGGTCCGGCGCAGCCCGCAGCGGGTCTGAGCGGGCCGGTGCCCGCCCGGCGGGCGCACCGCGCCCGGGCGGGGCACCGCGCAAACCCGGCAATGGCCCGCGCAAGCCCGGCGGACCGGGCCGTGGAGGCAGCCGATGAGCGCCTGCGCGCTGGCCTGAGGCAGCTACCCGGCGGCTCTTTCTCGCGCTTGTGCGGGTCCGCAGAACCGCCGGGCGCGGCGTGGGCCTACTCGAGATCCAGCGAGTCGCGGGTGCGTTCGCGGCGACGCTCTTCCTTGGCGTCGTACTCATTCATGCAACGGTCCTGCTTGACCATCGCGCATTCGAGGTAGTCGGTGATCTCGACCAGCGCGGCGCGAATCGCCTTGCCGGCCGGGGTCTTGTTCTGGCTGGCGAGCTCGCCACCGAATCCACCGCGATACAGGCCAAGGCTCATGCCGCCACCCTTGGCGGTACCTTCGATGGTGCGGGTGAAATCGACTTCGCCGGTCGTCGCGTTGATCACGCGCAAGTCGACCGCGAGATAGGCCTTTTCGCTCTTGCCGCCCACCGAGACACCGCCAAAGCTGATTCCGCCGCCGGTACTGGCGGTCTCTTCCTCGTAGGCCGTCACCGTGCCGGCCACCAGGTACTGCGCACCGGTCAACTGGCCGATCCTGGCACCCGTGCCGGCGGCGACGCGACCGGAAGCGGCGAGGTTCTGCTCGTCGAGCACGGCGCGGATCTGCTCGCGCTCGAGCACCTTGAAGGCCCCCGTCGCGCCGAGCTCGTTGCTCAGCATGCCCGCCAGTTCCCAGCCCACTCCACCGCGCCACCAGCCGGCACCGGACTGGTTCTCGAATTCGATGACCGCGATCACCGGCTTGTCGCCACGCGCCAGCGCGTTCTGCGGCAGCGCCGCCAGCCCACCGATCACCGCCAGTCCACACCAAATCATCGCTCGCATCGATTCATCCTCAGGGCAATCCGCCAAAGGGGGCGGAGAAGGGAAAGTCTATGACCAAACGTCCGCAGCGGCAGCCATGCACGCTGCAATCGCTTCGGCAGGCAACACGAGAAAATCGCTTGCGGCGGGTCACTGCTCCGCCGGCGCCTGCATTCAGGCCGAGCTCGCGGAGCGGCGCGGGCTGCGCCGGCTGCCTGCGCGTTCCTCGGCCTCGTCCTCGGCGCCCGGCGCGACCACCAGGCGACGATCCCATTGCGGCGCCGGCCCCTGGAGGATCCAAGCCTGCGGATCGTAGCCCCCCTGCAACAGATGCTCCAGCCACTTGTTGGCGAAGCTGTTCATCCGCCGGCGGTACTGTGCGATCAGGCGGGCCGGGGTATTCGGGGCAAACAGGCGCACGCGGTGCGAATCGAAGCGGCAGTGGGTGACTTCGGCCTGGCGGGCATCGTGGTAGACGCGCCAGTAGGACTCCGGATCTTCCTCCGGCGTGGACTGTGAGAATCTCAGGCTGAGCCTGAGCAGGCTCGTGTAGGGCTGCTGTTCCAGGAGGTCGAGGACCAGCGCCGGTTGCCCGTCGCGCTCGTTCAGATAGCGACCCGGCACCATCCGGCGCGCATCGACCAGACGCTGCAGACGCTCGAAGTTGTCGCCGTAGAGGCCGAGCAACCACTCGAAGGCATTCGGCAGGGTGTGGGCGGTATTCATGGATCCCGGGCGTGGCGTGAACGAAAAACGGCGCCGGGAGCCATGTTCCGGCCGGCGCCTACCGTCAATGACGGCGGCGCCGGCTGGTTTCAAGTGCGCTCAGGCCTCACGCGGCAGGAAAAAGAACTCGCTGCCTTCGTGACCGGCATGCCGGAGCGCCGAATACTGCGGACGCTGCGGCAGGCGTGCGACGGCCGAACGCTGGCTCACCAGTTCCGAAACCTCCTCGTATAGGCGATAGCCCTCGGACAGTCCATCCGCCTGCTTCAGGGCAGTCAGGAAGGCGTGGGCAAAGATCGAATGGCCGCTGCCGCCATCGTCCAGCACCGGTTGCAGCCCTCCCGAGGTGATCACCGTGCGCGCCTTGACCCGCGAGATGAACAGCAGATCTTC
>JADLDQ010000147.1 GCA_020846575.1 Burkholderiales bacterium | reverse complement strand
TCGACGATTCCCTCGACGTCACGCCGGTGCACGGCGTGGGCGGCGTGATCGGCACATTGCTGACCGGCGTGTTCGCCTCGGCAGCCCTGGGCGGCGTGGGTTATCCGGAGAACGGCACGATGGGCGGGCAGGTGGTGACGCAGCTCGCCGGCATCCTCGCCATCGGCGCCTGGTCGGGCATCCTCACCTGGGTCCTGCTCAAGCTCACCATGGCGGTCACCGGAATGCGCGTGAACGCAGACGACGAAACCGAGGGCCTGGACACCGTGGAGCACAACGAGAAGGGCTACAATTTGTAGGAATGCAGCGCCGGGAATTTCTCAAGTTCTGCGCGGTCTCGGCCGCCTCCGCCACCGCATCCGGCGTACCGGCCGCCGATGCCACCGCCCGCCCCTACCCGCGCGCGCGCCTGGTCGATGTCCGCGGCGCGCCCCTCAGCGCCTCCGCGCTGCCGGTGGACCGAAACCTGATCTTCCACTACCCGTATGCGGGCACGCCCTGCTTCCTGCTCAACCTGGGTCGCCCGGTGAGGCCCTCGGCGAAGCTGCTCACCGCGGACAAGCGCAGCTACGAATGGAAGGGCGGCGTCGGCCCGCGGGGCAGCATCGTGGCCTACTCGGCGATCTGCGCGCACCAGCTCGCCTACCCCACGAAGGAAATCAGCTTCATCAGCTACCGTTCGGAGAAGGGCGCGCAGAACCGCCACGCCAACGTGATCCATTGCTGCGCCGAGCACAGCCAGTACGACCCGGCCGACGGCGCACGCGTGCTCGCCGGCCCGGCGCCGCAGCCGCTCGCGGCGATCCTGCTCGAGCACGACGCGCGCTCCGACGAACTCGCGGCGGTCGGCACGCTGGGCGGCGAGATGTTCAACCAGTTCTTCGCCAAGTACGAGATGCGGTTGTCCCTGGAGGGCGGCGGCGCGCGCGCGCCCTCGCCCGCCGCCTGCGTCGTCCAGGAGCTGGAGAATTACTGCCGCCAGCAGGTGCGATGCTGAGATGGCTGGAAAGGGACGATCCCTTTCCGGACCCCGCGAAGGCATTGAAGGACCCGAACGGCCTCCTGTGCGCCGGCGCCGACCTCGCGATGCCGCGTCTGCTCGCGGCCTATCGCAGCGGCATTTTTCCCTGGTATTCGCGCGGCGAGCCGGTGCTGTGGTGGTCGCCCGACCCGCGCATGGTGCTGTTCTGCGACGAGCTGAAAGTGTCGCGCTCGCTCGCCAAGAGCGCGCGCAACAAGGGGTACCGGGTCACGGTCGATCGGTGCTTTGAAGACATTCTCGTGAACTGTTCAAAGACGAGAAAGGACGGCGCCGGCACCTGGCTCGGCAGCGACATGCGCAAGGCCTACCTTGCCCTGCACCAGGCCGGACACGCGCATTCCTTCGAAACCTGGCTGGGGGACCGGCTCGTGGGGGGGCTCTACGGCGTGGCCATCGGCCGCGCGTTCTTCGGCGAATCGATGTTCTCCCGCGCGACCGACGCCTCCAAGGTGGCCCTGGTCGCGCTGGTGGAGGAATTGCGGGCGCGCGCCTTCCCGATGATCGACTGCCAGCAGCGCACGCCGCTGCTCGCCTCGCTCGGCGCCCGGGAGATCCCCCGCGCCGAGTTTTTGCGGCGTCTGGCGGGGTTGGTAAACTACCCCGAACCTCCCGGAATCTGGACCCGTGTCACGGCTTAACGACCTCCCGCACGCGATACTGCAGTTCTACGTGACTGCACCCTATCCGTGCAGCTACCTGCCCGAGCGCATGGCGCGCTCTCAGGTCGCCACGCCGAGCCACCTGATCAACACTCCGCTCTACGGCGAACTGGTCAAGGCGGGCTTCCGCCGCAGCGGCATCTTCACCTACCGGCCGCATTGCGACAGCTGCCGGGCCTGCGTGCCGGTGCGCATCCCCGTGGGCGAGTTCGAGCCCGACCGTTCGCAGCGGCGCGCCTGGAAGCAGCACGCGGGACTGACCGCGCAGCCGCAGACGCTCAAGTTCCGGCTGGAACACTACGCGCTCTACCTGCGCTACCAGTCGCGCCGGCATTCCGGCGGCGGCATGGACAACGACAGCCGCGACCAGTATTCGCACGTCCCGCTGCAAAGCCGGGTCGACACCCGGCTGGTGGAGTTCCGCGACGACGGCCAGCTGGTGATGGTCTCGATCGTGGACTACCTCCCGGACGGCCTGTCGTCGGTCTACACCTTCTTCGAGCCCGACCGCCGCAGCGCCAGCTTCGGCACCTACAACGTGCTCTGGCAGATTGAAGCCTGCCGCGCGCTCGGCCTGCCCTACCTGTATCTCGGGTACTGGATCCGCGAGAGCCCCAAGATGGCCTACAAGTCGCGCTTCCTGCCGATCGAGGGCTTCGTCGGCGGCGAGTGGCGGCGGCTCGCCCCCGGCGAGCTGGACTGACGCATGCTTTATGCGTTGGCGCGGCCGCTCCTCTTCGCGCTCGACCCCGAGACCGCCCACCACCTCGCGCTGAAGCTTTCGGGCCTGCAGGCGCTGCTGGCGCCGCAGCCGCCCGCCTGTCCGGTGCACGCCATGGGCCTGGCATTCGCCAATCC
>JADLDQ010000146.1 GCA_020846575.1 Burkholderiales bacterium | reverse complement strand
GGAGTCGGCGCCCGGCCCGCCTCGGGGACCACCTCCAGCCAGTGCACCGCGCCGCGCGCAGGGCGCAACTCTGAGAGGCGCAGCGCGTCGATCGACGCCGCGAGCGCGGGCGAGAGCATGTACCCGGCGATCTCCTGCGCCGCGCCCGCGGCGAGGCGCGAGCGCAAGTCCTGCACGCCGGTCGCCGCCTTGCCCTCGGCGAGCATCTCGCCCGCCACCCTGAGGCGCAGGAACTGGGTGAGCATCGCCTCGCCGCTCGCCACCGGCTGCCACAGGAGAAAACGCTCGGGGGACGCCGCGCCCTGGCGCGCCGCATCCAGCGCCAGCAGCGCCCCGAGGCGCAGCCCCCACAGCGCGAGCGGCGCATCGGCGCGCGCGCGCAGCCAGCCAAGGGCGAGCGCCGCGTCCTCCAGCCACGCCTCCCAGCTCGCGTCGCCGAAGTCGCCGCTGGAGTCGCCGCAGCCGTACAGGTCGATCTGCAGCACCGCGCAGCCGCGCGCGGCGAGCGCGCGCGCGCCGAGCGCCGCCATGCGCCGCGACTTGTTCATCTCTTCGGCGAACGGGTGAAGGTAGAGCACGGCCGCGCGCAGCGCGGCGCGCGGCGGATGGAAGAGGCACAAGCGCTCGCCGGCCGGCGCCGGCAGGAAGAACGGCTCGAAGCCGCCGCTCACGCGTCGAGCTTCTGTTCGACGAAGGCCGAGAGGCTCCCCAGGGTGGCGAAGGTCGCGGCGCCGATCTCGTCGTCGGCGACGCTGATGCCGAAATGCTCCTCGAGCGCCGTGATCACGCTCACCACGGCCATCGAATCCAGCTCCGGGATCGCGCCGAGCAGTTGCGTCGATGGCTGCAGCGCCTGCGCCCGGGCGCCCAGTTGCAGCGCATCGCCCACCACCCGTCTCACTTCGTCGATCACCACTTCAGATCCTTTCCCGTGCGCGCGCGCAACACGCGGCGAATCGCCCTTCAGCCGCCCCTCGCGGGGGCCGTAAATGTCCGGCGGGGCGTGGATTTTGCATCAGCGATCACATCAATCGGATCGCCGATGTCCATGATTCGCATGATACTATTTTGCCGCCGCCGCCTGCGCGCCGGTTATCGTGAAGCTCATCGCCGAATCCCCTTACATGGAGCCCGCGCCGGCCTCCGCTGCGCGGGGCAATGCGCTCGGACCGTTCCCGCCCGAGCGCATCCCCAAGAATCCAGTCCTGTCAGGCGCGTCCTTCGGCGCCCGCCCCGGGGCGGCGGCGCCCTGCGTTCTCGACGCAGGCGAGGTGCGTTACGTGAACCGCGGCTGCATGGCGATCGGCCTCGCCCTGGCGCACGCGGGCGTGGGTGCGGGCGACGAGGTGCTGCTCCCGGCTTACCACTGCATCTCCATGGTCGAGCCGGTGATCTGGCGGCGCGCGCGCCCGGTCTTCTTTCGCATTCGCGAAGACACCTCGATCGACCTGGACGACCTCGGCGCGCGGATATCGGCGCGCTCGCGCGCCCTGCTCGCGCCGCACTACTTCGGCTTTCCCCAGGACATGCCCGCGCTGCGGGCCTTCTGCGACGCGCGGGGGCTGCTGCTGATCGAGGACTGCGCGCACGCTTTCTTCGGCGCCGTGGCCGGGAAACCGGTCGGCGCGTGGGGCGACTATGCAGTCGCGAGCGTGTGGAAATTCTTCCCGGTGTTCGACGGCGGCGTGCTCGCCTCGTCGCGGCGCAAGCTCGAAGGGCTCGGGCTGCGCGGCGGTGGCGCCTGGTTCCAGGCGAAGGCGCTGGTGAACACGCTGGAGATGGCCTTCGAATACCGCCGGCTGGGTTTCGCACGCGCCCTGCTCGCCGCACCGCTGCGCCTGAAGGACCACGCGCTGCGGGGCGCGAGGCGCGGCGCCGCCGCCGGCGCGCCGCCCGAGGTCGCGCTCTCCTGTGCGCTCGGCGGCTGGGGGTTCGATCCGCAGAGGCTCGCCACACGGATGTCGCTGAGCGCGCGCGCGATCACCCGCTTCGCCTCGCGCACGCGCATCGTGCAGGCGCGGCGCGACAACTACGAGAGGCTCCTGGAAGGGCTGCGCGGCGCGCCCGGTTGCCGGCCGCTTTTTCCTTCGCTGCCCGCGCAGGTCGTCCCGCAGGTATTCCCGCTCCTCGTCGATGCGCCCGAGCCGGCGTTCTCCGCCCTCAAGCGCGCCGGCGTGCCGATCATCCGCTTCGGCGAGTACCTCTGGGAGGGAATGGACCGCTCGACCTGCCCGGTTGCCGAGGACCTGTCGCGGCGCGTATTCCAGTTTCCCTGCCACCAGGAACTGCTGAGCGCGGAGCTGGACTGGATGATCGAGCGCGTCCGCGAAGCCCTGCTGCCGCGCGTGCAGTCGGTCCCGCGGCCCCGAGTGCCCGCGAACTGAGCATGTCCGGTCCCTGGAACTTCCACCCGGTGCGCGACTTCGATGCGCTGCAGGCGTGCTGGCAGGCCGTCAACCTCGCCGGTCCCGCGACGCCACTGCTCAGCCCGGCGTTCATCGCGCCGCTGATCGAGGAATTCTCCCGGGGCGACGAACTGCTCGCGCTGCGGGGCGACCCTGCATCGCCCGATGCAATGGCCCTGCTGGCGCGGACCGGCGCCGGCCGCTGGCAGACATTCCAGGCCGCGCAGTCGCCGCTGGGCGCCTGGGTGCACCGTCCGCCCCATACGCTCGGCGCGCTCGCACCCGAGCTGCTCAAGGCGCTGCCGGGCCTGGCGCAGATCGTCGGCATCTCGCAGCAGGACCCGGACCTGCTGCCCGGCCCGCTCCAGTCGCCTGGCGCGCAACTGCTCGAATACATCCGCACCGCGCGGGTGACGATCTCCGGCAGCTTCGACGACTACTGGGCGGCGCGCGGCAAGAACCTGCGCAACAACCTCAGGAAGCAGCGCGCCCGCCTGGAGAAGGAGGGCGTGGCGTTGCGCATGGAGACGGTGACCGACCCCGCACAGGTGGCGCGGGCGGTCGAAGACTACGGGCGGCTGGAGAGCGCGGGTTGGAAGTCCGTGGCGGGCACCGCGGTCAGCGCCGGCGGCAACCAGGGGCGCTTCTACCAGAAGATGCTGGAGTCCTTCTGCCGCGAGGGCAGCGGGCGGATCTACCGCCTGTGGTACGGGCAGGATCTCGCCGCCATCGACCTGTGTATCTGCGGCGGCGATGCACTGATCGTCCTCAAGACCACCTACAACGAGGCCTTCGGCGACTCCTCCCCCTCGTCGCTGCTGCGGCAGGCGTATTTCCGTGAGCTGTTCGAGGAGGGCCGCGTGCGCCGCATCGAGTTCTACGGCCGGGTGATGGAGTGGCATACCCGCTGGACCGACGAAGTGCGCACCATGTACCACGTCAACCACTACCGCTGGCCGTGGCTGTCCTCGGTGAAGGGATTCGTCGATTCGCGGGCGCGACCCTCGCGCACGCCGCAGCCGGGCGGCCAGGCAGCGCAGCCCGGCGCCGCCGGCGCGACTCGCGCGGGGTCCGCGGGCGCGAGCGGCGCGGGGTCCGCGGGCGCGAGCCGCGAGGCGTCCGCGGGCGTGAGCCGTGCGGAGCCAGCGGCCGGGAACGGCACGAGGTCCTCAGGTACGAACGGCGCGGGGTCCTCGAGCGCGGCGCTGGAGATCCGCACCTACGACGATCTGGCCGCACTGCCGGCCGGGTTCGAGCCGCTGTTCGCACGCGCCGGCCGCAGCTCGC
>JADLDQ010000145.1 GCA_020846575.1 Burkholderiales bacterium | reverse complement strand
GGGATAGTTCTGCGCGAATACGCCAGGAACAAGCCAGAGCAGCCCGGCGCACGCGATGAAACCGGTCTTGAGCTTCATGGCCGTCTTCCTTCACGTCGCTTGCGAGTCGTTCGACGCGGCCCGGATGCGACACCCTCTCCCAAGTACGGCGATGTTTCCGACATCGAGGCACTGGACGCTCCCGGGACGCCCGCGAGCGGCCCTCGAGGGTGTCGGAGCGCCATCCGCAGAGCGGCGGCCGCGCCGCGGCGAGATGCGCCGTCCTTGCGATCGCGAGCGAGAGATACCGCAGGTTCAGGTTTTCGGAACACCGGAGGCGCGCGCGGCGCGTTCGTATTTCTCCAGCTCCTTCTTCATGAAAGCGCCGAATTCTTCCGGGCCGAGCCCGCTCGGCTCATCCCCCCGACTCAGGAACAATTGACGCGCTTCAGGCGTCGCGAGCGCCTTGGCCAACACGTCGTGAATGCGCACGACGATCTCCTTTGGTGTCCCCGCCGGAGCGAGAACCCCGTTCCACAGGACGCTTTCGTACCCGTTGACGCCTTGCTCGGCGAGCGTCGGCATTTCCGGCATCAGGGGATGACGCTTGAGCGCGGTGATTCCCACCACCCGCACTTTTCCCGACTTCACCAGAGGGACGGGGAGAGGGTTGAACACGGCGTCGAGAGTGCCGTTCAGCAGATCGACCATGTATTGCGCCGCGCCCTTGTAGGGTACGTGGGTCAACCGGATGCCTGCGCGAGCCGCCAGTTCCTCGATGCCCAGGTGTCCTATCGTGCCCACCCCCGGTGTTCCGTAGGTGAGCTTGCCATCGCGCGCTTTGGCGAGCGAGATGAATTCCTGCAGATTGCTGGCAGGGACTCCTGGATGCACGCACAGGCACATGGAGGTGGTTGCAATCAGAGTGATCGGCGCGAAATCCCGCAGCGTGTCGTACGGCATCTTGGCAAGGAGGCTCGGCGAGACGGTCAGCGGACCGGCGTTGCCTACCAGTAACGTGTAGCCATCCGCCGCCGCCTTGGCCGCGTAATCGGTGCCGGGGACACCGCCTCCTCCCGCACGGTTCTCGACGATGACCGGCTGCCGCAAAGCGGTACTGATGTGTTGCGCCACCCACCGCCCCTGGATGTCGGTGGAACCGCCCGGCGGCATGGGCGCGACCATCCGCACCAGCTTCGACGGATAGGCCTGGGCGATGCCCTGATGCGCGAGCGTGCTCAGGACGAGCAGCGTCGATACACGGATTGCACGGGAAACCATGGACACCTCCAGGAACAAGGAACTCACTCGATCCGCACGTTGTTCTCGCGGATCACCTCGGCCCATTTTTGCGTGTCGGCTCGCACGAACTCGGCGAAGTCCTGCGGTGACCTCGAAAGAGTCACGTCCATCATGCGCTTGGCGAGCTTCTCCTTCACTTCCGGCGGCGAGAGCGCGGCAACCGCGGTCTTGAAAAGCTTGTCGACGAACGGTCTGGGCGTCGCGGCAGGCGCGAACAGACCCTGCCAGGCATTGGTGCCTATCCCGGCGAATCCCTGTTCGGCCATGGTCGCGAGCTGCGGCAACTCGGCAAGCCGGGTGGCGGTGATGGTCGCGAGGGCTTTCAGCTTTCCCGCTTTGACGAGATTGAGCGCAGAGGCGAGGTTCGCAAAAGAGATGTGGATTTCGCCCGTCATGAGGCCCTGGATGATCGGAGCGGCGCCCTTGGACGGCACGTGCGTCGTCTTGATCCCCGCCACCTTCTCCAGCCGGAGGGTATCGAGCTGGTTGTAACTGCCGGCGCCGATCGAGCCGTAATTGAACTTCCCGGGATGGTTCCTGGCGAGCGTGATGAATTCGGCGACGGTACGGGCGGGAAGCGAAGGCGTTGCGGCGAGGATGTGCGGAATCTCCACCAGCTTTGTTATCGCAACCAGATCGCGCGAGGGCCGGGTCGACTGGGAGTCGGCGAACAGGGTCTCGTTGATCGAATTGGTGGAAACATTCCCCGCGAGCAGCGTATAGCCGTCGGGTGCCGCTCGTGCCGCGGCTTCGACTCCCATCGCGCCGCTGGCGCCGGCCCGGTTTTCGATGAAGAAATTCTGTCCGAGGAGCTCGGTCAAGCGCGCCGCGGTTTCGCGAGCGATGATGTCAAGGGCCCCGCCGGGCGGAAAAGGAACGACGACGCGCACCGCCCGGCTGGGATAGGAGTCCGCCGCCTCCGCGGAAAGCACCGGAGACAACGGCCAGAACGCGCCCGCGACGAAGCTCATCCCCAGGCCTGCCAGCACTCCAAGTTTCATGCGTACCCCCTCGGCCCGCGGCAGCGGGCAGCTTGATGTTCAACGAGAAAACGCGCGGCTTATGGCACCATCTTGAACCGTAGCAATATACCCTGAACACTGAGTGCAAGGGGTCGGTCCAACTCGGGCGAGGACCGGCAAGCCGCCGCCACAGGCGCGCGTATCCCACGGTTCTGTAACGATTTCTTACCAGCTCGGGCAGCGCTGCGAGAAGGGTATGGCTTAAACTTCCGGGGGTCGTCGGCGTTCCTGCCGAGAAAGCCTCCACCGTGGTTTCGGATCCTGCCGCCCTTTGCGCCGAAGTGCACCCTGCCCAGCAGCGGGCGCGCTCGCG
>JADLDQ010000144.1 GCA_020846575.1 Burkholderiales bacterium | reverse complement strand
TCCACGCGCTGCCCATCTCCCACAGGCCGAACAGCGCGAGCGCGACCAGCGCGCGCCAGGACGGAATCCAGCGCCGCCGCGCGCGCTGCCCCGGCGCCGCCGGGGTATCGAGCACGGCGCTCACAGCAGTTCCTTGCGCACCGTCTCGTACAGATCGGCGAAGCCCTCGAGCGCGTAGAAATTCGACAGGTCGCGCGGGCGGGGGATCGAGATGCGGTGCTCGGCGATCACCCGCGAGGGCGAGCGCGACAACACCAGCACCCGGTCGCCCAGGGCGATGGCCTCGCCGATATCGTGGGTGACGAAGACGATGGTCTTGCGGCCGAGGTTCCACAGCCGCAGCAGATCCTTCTGGAGCTGCGTGCGGGTCTGGGCGTCCACCGCCCCGAAGGGTTCGTCCATCAGGATGATCGGCGGGTCATAGGCGAGCGTGCGGATGAGCGAAGCGCGTTTTCGCATGCCGCCGGACATCTCGTGCGGGTAATAACGCTCGAAGCCGGCGAGGTTCACCGTCTTCATCAGCTCGCTCACGTGCGCCAGGGCGGCCGCGTCCAGCCGTCCCTGTACCTTGAGCGGGAAGGTCACGTTCTCGATCAGCGTGCGCCAGGGCAGCAGGTTGTCGTCCTGGGTGACGTAGCCGATATGGCAGGACAGGCCCGGATTGAGCGCCCCCCCGAGTTGCATCGTCTCGCCGCGGAACACGATCTCGCCGCCGCTCGCGGCGTCGACCTGGCAGATGATATTGAGCAGCGTGGTCTTGCCCGCGCCCGAGGGACCGACCATCGTCAGCAACTCGCCGTCGGCCACGCTGAAGGACAGGTCCGACAGGATCCAGGGCGATTCGGTCTGCCCCTTGCGCGGCGCAAACCGCTTGGACAGGCCCCGTACCTCGAGTGCTGTTGTGCCGTTCATCGGGCTGTCTCGTCGCAATGCGCCGGGCCCATTTCGGGAATGCGGCCCCTGGGACGGCCCTGCACGCTCATCCGCCCTGCACCCAGGAAGCGCCCGCGCCGCTTCGCGGGCGCCAGCGCAGCAGCCAGCGCTCGGCCTGCGCCACGCCGGTGTTGACGATCACCACGATCAGCGTGAGCGCGGCCAGTCCGACGAATACCGTGGTGGTGTCGAAGTCGGTAGCGCCCGCCTGGATCATGTATCCCAGGCCGCGGTTGGAGGAGATCAGCTCGCCCACCACCGCCGCGCCGATCGAGTACGGCGCCGCGATCCGGAAACCCGCGAAGGCGTAGGGCACCGCGCCCGGCCAGACGATGTGGCGGGCGATGGCGCGTTCCGAGGCGCCGGCGACCCGCGCCATGTTCACCAGCTGGGCGTTCACCGCCTGCACGCCAGCCATGACCGAGAAGAACATCACGAAGAACACGATGCTCGCCACCAGCGCCACCTTGGGCTCGAGATCGATGCCGAACCACAGCACGAAAAGCGGCGCGAGGGCGAGCTTCGGAATACCGTAGCCCCCGGCGAAATAGGGGTCCAGCACCGCGTTCAGCACCGGCTGCTTGCGCAACGCGAACGGCAGCAGCACGCCGGCAATGCCGCCGGCGAGGAAACCGTAGATCGACGCCTCCACGGTGTAGGCGGCCTGGAAGGCGAGTTCACCGCTTGCGCTCAGCTCGAAGAACCGGACCGTGGCGCGCCAGGGGCTGGAGACCCAGTAGGTGCCGAACGCGGCGCTGAGGCCCTGCCACAGCCCGATGCACAGTGCGAGGAGCGCCAGGCGATCGAGCGTTAGCCGCAGATTCACGTGCGCCTGCCCTCGGTCGCCGCCGGAGGCACCGCGCTCACTTCGCGAAACGATTGGTGTAGATCGCCTCGAAGCTCGCGAGCTTCTCGTCCGCCTTGAGCATCCCGCCCACCAGCATCAGCTGCTGCGCGTTCTGCAGCGCCTTGGGGTCGATGCGGGTCGATCGGGGCGTGCCGGCGGCGATGAGCTCGAAGGACTCCGCCAGCACCGCGGCGTCGACCTTGGGCATCTTGCGGGAAAGGATCGCGAGGCTCTCCTTGGGTCGTTCGCGCATGAACTGCATCCCCTCCAGGTATCCTTCCATCAGCTTCTGGCACACGCTCGCGCGTTTTTCGCACACATCCGGGCGCGTCACCACGATATTGAAGGGGAACGGCAGCAGCTCGGGCAGGTCGCCCCGCAGCGCGCTCGCCAGGCGCACGCCGCCGGCCTGCTTGATCGCGATCATGGGCCAGGGCGGGGCCTGGATGTAGCCCTCGGCGGTACCGGCCTTGAGCGCGGCGATCCCGGCCTCCGGCAGCAGGTAGACCACGGTGACGTCCCGCTCCGGGTTGAGCCCGGCCTTGTGCAGCAGGTAGCGCAGGTAGGCGTGCGGGATGCTGTTGGGCGTGTTGAGCGAAACCCGCTTGCCCCGCAGCGCCCGCATGCGCTTTTCCAGGGGCGCCTTCTCGTCGACGCCCGCGGCATCGGCGAACTTGCGGCTCACCACCAGCTCGAACGGCAGGCCGTCGTAGGTGGAGCCGAGCGCCAGCACTTTCTGGCCGCGGACGTTGGCCCGGATGACGGTCGGACCGGAAGAGTTGGAGAAGTCGACGCTGCCGGCGAGCATGGCGTTCATCGAGCCGATGCCGGTGATGTCGTGCAGCGTGACCTTCAGGCCGCGCTTGGTCCAGAACCCCTGCGCGTCGGCGATGTAGGTCGGGGCAAAGCCGATGGTGAGCGCGGGAAGAGCCATGGTGGTCTCCTCCGGCTTCTGCGCCGCCCCGGGGGCGACGTGCAAGGCCGCGCCGGCGGCGAGGCAGGCGAGATACGCGCGCACCACGGACCGCGTCATGTGAACCTCCTCGAAACCTGCGGCCGCGTTCGCGGCCTTCAAATTTTGTTTTTTCCCGGACCGCCAACTTGCACACCGCCTGA
Source organism: Burkholderiales bacterium (assembly GCA_020846575.1). GTDB lineage: Bacteria > Pseudomonadota > Gammaproteobacteria > Burkholderiales > SG8-39 > JADLDQ01. The sequence continues at coordinate 4 of JADLDQ010000144.1, read as the reverse complement.
ACCG
>JADLDQ010000143.1 GCA_020846575.1 Burkholderiales bacterium | reverse complement strand
TCACCAGCATGTCCACCCCTGCACCGCGGGCGAGCGCCTCGTACAGTCCATGCTGCGCGTCGAGGCTCGCGAAGCGCAGATCCGCCGCGCGGATGGCGGGTGAATCCCAGCCCAGCCCCGGGTTGCGATCGATGGCGCGCGCGAGAAGTTCGCGCTTCAGGACCCAGTCCAGGCGCCGCGCAAGAGCGCCCGTGTCGCGGCGTTCGAGCCGCTCGAGCGTGTCTTCCCACAGCCATACGATACGCTCGGCCTCGGGCACGCAGGCGGCATCGCCCGCCGCGACGAAGGACTTCACGGCCGCGAGAAACAGGCGCTGGTGCTCGATCGCGCTGATGCCGCGCCCGTCGGCGAGCCTGGCGCACGCACCGAGCTCGGGGTCGCGGCCCCACGCGCCCAGGGCCTCGAGCGGGTTCTCCAGCATCAGCCGCCGATCGCACCAGCCCGTTTCCATGAGCGCGAGTACGAGCTGGGTGGCGCCGGCCTTCAGGTAGTTGCTGGTGTGGGTGAGCGTGGTGTCGTGGAAGATGACGTGTAGCCGCGCCAGCTCGCCGCCGCACGGCGCCGGCCCGCAATGGGCCTCGTCGCGGGAATTGACGATGGGCCTGCGACAGGTCGTCTGCACCCCTTCCAGGCATTCGAAGAAATCCCCGCGCTGCGTGATCTGGTAGGGCACCCACGGCTTGCCGTTCTCGGCGCCGACCTTGCCCTGGCCGGTGTAGAGGATCGAGGACACTTGATAGGCGGCGAGCACGAACAGTTCCGGGTAAAGGCGCTCGAAGATGCGCCGCCACAGCTCGCGCGTGATCAGCACGTTGAGGTGCCCGCCCCAGCTCGCGCCCTGGCGGTCCGAGTTGTTCGCCATGACCACCAGCCGTTCGCCCTCGCGAAGCCGCGCCTCGGCCGCCGCGCGCGCGTCCCGAGCCAGGGCGAGACCGGCGTGGTGATAGCGCACGAAATCGCGGGCGCTGCGCACCTCCGGCATGCAGACTTCCAGATGCCCGAGGTCGATGTAGGCGCAGCCGCCATTGCCGGGAAGAAACCTGCGCGCCCGGTCCTGCGGGTTCCAGCGGGGATAGCCATCGAAGGCGGGCGCTCCGGGGCCGCCGCAGAACGCATGGCCGCCGCTCACGCAGCCGCCATGGTTTGAGTGCCCGCCGCTGCGGCAGCCGCCGGGGCCTGCGTGCCCGCCGCTGCGGCAGCCGCACTGGTCTGCGTGGCCGCCATCGCTTGCACGGCCGCCGCTGCCATCGAAACCGCGGCAGCCGGGCGCGCCGCCGCGCGACTCAGCCTGGCCGCAAGCGCTCCAGCCGGAACCGCCGGCGGGCACGCCGTCGATTTCCGCCAGCAGCAGCCGCGCGGCATCGTCGTCGGGCGCCATGGCCGCTGTGGCGCGCTCGAGCACATTGCCCAGCTCGACGTCGGCGCCGAGAATCTTGTCCACCGGGGACATCACGCCGCCTCGTGCAGGTAGGCCGCGCCGGCGCGCACCCTCGGGGCGGGATCGACCGCCACCACGCCCACGTCCTGGGGAAGATCGCTCAGGTAGCCATGGGCGTTCGACGGCGTGAGCGTGGCGCGCAAGCGCTCGCGTGCAGCATCCGCGGCCGCGTCGATGTCCTCGATCCGCAGCCCGCAGGGGTCGCCCTCCACGTGGCGCTGGAACGCGAGCCTGCGAGCGCCGGTACAGATCTGCTCGATGAGCCGCCCGCTCATCAGGTCGCGGGCGTATACGGCGCGGGTCTTGCCATCGCGGAACCGCAGCGTCGCGAGCAGCGCGCCGGGGGCGTTGGGCAGGTACAGCTTGGCGAGTGCCGTGTCGATCATGCGCGAGCGCAGCCGGCCGGCGGCATCGCCGCCGGCCTCACCGTCGCCGCGCCCCGCGCGGTACGGCAGCCCGGCCGACAGGTGGCGGGCGAAGATCGCCCGCGCCGCCTCCATACGCGGGCGCGGGATCTCGATCTCCTCGGAGCAGCGCGAACGGAACGCCGCGTCCACCATGTCCAGGCGGTTGGTCGCGGCGACCAGGATGCAAGGCGCACGGCCGTCGAAGCCTTCCAGCTCGGCGAGCCAGGTGGACAGGAAGCGGTCGCTGTGCACGTTCCCCGAGGTTCCGCGCGAGCGGGCGATGGCGTCGACCTCGTCGATGAAGACGATCGACCACGCGTCGCTGTCACGCACCTCCCTCACGAAGGAGCGGATGCGCTGCTCGGTCTCTCCGACGTAGGGCGAGAGCAGCTCCGCGCCGTTCAGCCTGCGCACGCGGCACTGGCGGCCGGTCTGGCGCTGCAGGACACCCGCGATCACGCGCGCGAAGGTGGTCTTGCCGACCCCGGGCGGGCCACCCAACAGGAACCACGGCCGCTGCTGCGCCAGACCGTACAGCGAAGCGACGCCGGGATGCGCGACCGCGTAGGTGATCTGCCGCAGCTTCCCATCGCGCAATTCGTCGTAGCCGGCGAGCGCCTCGGGCGGCAGACTGGTGGATTCGTCGTCGGGCGCGTAGGGGCTCTTGTCCCGCGGCTTTACGGATTCCATGGCGAAACCGCTCGAGGGATCGATGCGCACGTAGTCGCCCGGCCTGACGCTCTCGGGGTCGAGCAGCGCCGCCGCACGCGTCACCACCTTCAGGTCGCGATGGCTCACTAGCAGGCGCCCGGCGTCCAGCCAGCGCTCCACGAGGGCGCACTCACCGGGCCCGGGCGCGGTGGACTCGCACTTGCCGAGCACCGCGTTGCCTTCGGTGGCGAGCAGCACGCGGTCGCCGGAGCGCAGCTCGGCGAGGAGCGAGTCTTCCAACACGTTCAGCAGCACTTCGCGCGATCCGTTGCCGGCCACGCGGGCCAGGGTGCGTCCGTCCGGCAGCGTGCAGGGGCCGACGAACACCCCTTCGTTCAGCGGCGCGCCGGTGAGCCTCTCGGCCATCTCGCGCAGCTCGCCGTTCACGGCGT
>JADLDQ010000142.1 GCA_020846575.1 Burkholderiales bacterium | reverse complement strand
CCTTCGCCGAGCAGCCGGTTGAGCGCGTCCATGCTCATGTAGCCCTGCATCGCCATCAGCTCGCCGGTCAGACCCGCCACCGGCACGTCGCGCTTCACACGCGCGCCCTGGAGGAACTCGACCTGCACCGTCTGCCCGGGACGCACGCCCAGGCGCGCGGCAAGGCGCTCGTTCAGCACCACCCCGTCGGGCGGCAGCGCGACGGTGCGCAGCCTGTCATCGAGCAGGAGCCGCATCTGCGAGTCTCTGGGCAGGCCCACCAGGCTGGCGCGCCACTGGCGGTGGCCGTTTCGGTAGCGCACGTTCGCGGTGCGTTCGGTCTCGGCGCGCATCACCCCCGGCAGCTGGAGCAGGTCGTAGCCGGCGGAGGAGGACGCCGGCTCGGCCAGCGCGATGCTCACGTCCTGGCGCTCGCGCATGCGCAGCTCCACCTCGAGCAGGTAATCGATGGCGTCGCGCCACCAGGTGCCGGAGACGAGGATGGCGAGCGCCGCGGCGATGCCGGAGATGGTGACCAGCGCCCGCGCCGGCCGCCGCTCCAGTTCCCTCACCACCATGCGCACCGCCGGCGAGTACCAGTGGCCCAGGCCCAGCCGGTCGGCGAGCGTCGGGCGGAACACCGGCGGGCTGGCCGGGCGCATCGCCTCGGCGGGCGGGAGTCGCGCGACCCGCAGCGTCGCCCCGAGCGCCCCGGCGGCGGCGGCGGCCATCGATGCCGCGGCGGCGGCGAGCGTAATCCAGGGCTCGACGCGGTAGGCGAGCTCGGGGAAACGGAAGTACTCGGTGTACAGGCCGGTCAGCATGCGGCCGAGCGCCGCGCCCCCCGCCACGCCCAGCACGATGCCCGCCGCCACGATCACCAGCACGAATTCGAGGTAGTGCAGCCCGAGGCGCCAGTCGGCGCAGCCCAGCGCCTTGAGCGCGGCGATCTGGCCGCGCTGGGTGCCGATCTGGCGCGCCAGCACCACGTTGAGCAGGAACACCGCGACGCCGAGGAATATGCTGGGCAGCACCAGCCCGAACACCTTCTGTTCCTCGATCTCCTGCGCCAGTGCGCGGTGCGAGACCTGCTCGTTGCGCGCGTGCGCGCCGCCCGAGCCGTAGGGCTCGAGGATGCGGTCGACCTCGGCGAGCACCGCGGCGGTCGCGGCCTCGCTCTGCCGGGCCGACAGTCGCAGCGCCGCCCGGTTGAAAGCGCCTTCCATGTTGAACGCGGCCGCCAGGCGCCGGCGCCCGATCCACAACACCCCGAAGCTCTTCTCGTCGCCCATGCCGGGGTTGATTGAGAAGATGTACTCGGGCGAGAGCACCACGCCGACGATGCGCAGCGTCTCGCGCTTGCCGTTCAGGAGCGCCGAGAGCGCCGCCCCGGGCGCGAGGCCGCGCGCGCGGGCGAAGGCCTGGCTCACCAGCACCTCGTTGGAGGCCGGCTGCTCGATCCAGCGCCCGGCCATCAGCGTGAGGCGGTTGATGCGCGGCAGGCCGTGCTCGGGCAGCGCGATCACGCGGCCGGCGAGCGGTTCCAGCACCCCCGGCAGGTCGAGCAGCACGTCGTAGCTGAGCGAGGTCTCGACGCCCGCCACGCCGTCGATGGCGGCAAGCTGCGGTGCGAGGCTCGCCGGCGCGCGCCGTGCCGAGGTGAACACGTGCGCGAAGCGGGCGCGCTCGTAGTAGTCGAGCTGCATCGCGCGCAGCGATTCGTAGGTGGACAGCGACGCCACGAAGGCGACGATGCCGCTCGCCACCACCAGCGCGATGGTGACCACCTGGCCCTTGCCGTGCCAGAGGTCGCGCGCCAGCTTGCGCTCGAGCATGCTCACCAGGAGATCTCCCGCGGCGAGAGCTTGCGTGCGTTCGTCTCGACCGAGACGATGCGGCCGTCGGCCATGCGCATCACCCGATCGGCGATGCGCGCGATCGGCGCGTTGTGGGTGATCACCGCCGCGGTGGTGCCCAGCTCCGCGTTGATCTTCACGATGGCTTCCAGCACGCGCACGCCGGTGGCGTAATCCAGCGCCCCGGTCGGCTCGTCGCACAGCAGCACGTCGGGGCGCTTGGCGATGGCGCGGGCGATCGCCACCCGCTGCTGCTCGCCGCCGGAGAGCTGCGAGGGGAAATGGTCGAGCCGCTCGCCCAGGTCCACGAGCGCCAGCGCCTCCTCGGGCTTCATCGGGTTCTTCGACATCTCGGTCACCAGCGCGACGTTCTCGCGGCTGGTCAGGCTGGGGATCAGGTTGGAGAACTGGAATACGAAGCCCACGTGCTCGCGCCGGTAGCGCGTGAGTTCCGCCTCGGTGGCTCTGCTGAGGTCGTGGTCGCGCCACATCGCGCTGCCGCTGGTGGGCACGTCGAGGCCGCCGAGGATGTTGAGCAGCGTCGACTTGCCGCTGCCCGAGGGTCCGAGCAGCACCACGAACTCGGAGGCGAAGATATCCAGGTCCACCCCGCGCAGCGCGGGCACCTCGACCTCGCCCATGGGGTAGGTCTTGGTGAGCGAGCGGGCGATGAATACCGGTCGTGGCATGGGTCGTGCAGGGGTCAGGTGGGGGTCAGGTGGGGGTCGGCAAGCGGGTCCTGGCGAGCGAACCCGCGGACCGGCCGGCTCGCGGCCGGTGGTGCCCTGCCCGGCGCCGCGTCTTGCTCCGATCGCTCAGCCTGCGCAAGGCGCACGCCGGGCGCTCGGGGCGATCGTGTTCCTTCCCGCGCGCATCGCGCAAGGCAGGCTGCGGATCAGCGGGCCGGCTTGCGCGTGCGGCGCTTCGCCGCCTCGCGCTTGCGTTCCCCGTCGATGGCCGCGGCGAGCCCGGCCATCTCCTCGGCCAGCAGCCCGACCACGTCGTCGGCGGCGATGAGCCCGACCAGCTCGCCACCCGCGCCCACCACCGGCAGCCGGCGCACGCCTTTCAGCCGCATCAGCGCCACCGCCTCGGCGAGGCCTGCATCGGCTGCGATCTGGTAGAGCTCGCTCGAGCCCACGTCACCGGCGCGGATCACCTCCGGATCCAGACCGAGCGCGGTGACCGCCACCACGATGTCGCGGTCGGTGATGATGGCGCTCGGCACGCGCCTGCCGTGTTCGGCGCGCACCAGCACCACGCAGCCGACGTGGCGCTCGCGCATCAGCGCGGCGACCTCGCGGACGGTGGCGTCGCGGTCGGCGACCACCACGTCGCGACTGCACAGCGCTCCGAGTGTCATGGCGGGCCTTCCATCGGGTGTTCTCCTGTCGGCCGCCTCATTCTCCGCCGGGGAGACGAAAGCGACTTGATCATGGTCAATCGCCGGACGCGGCGCGGCGCGCTCGCGCTCACCACAGCGGCGAGACGCCGGTGACCCGCTCGCGCCACAGCCCCGGCAGCGCCGCCAGCTGCGAGTGCAGCACCTTCATGATGGCCGGCTCGAGCGCGAGCAGCGCGGCCGCCTCGCCCGAGGCATCTCCGGCGAAGCGCACCTTGAGGTCGGCGATCTGGGGTTCGGTGATCGGGTGGCCGATCCGGCTCACCAGGTGGCAGCACGCCTCCTCGATGCCCGGCACCTCCTCGCAGAGCGCGCGGGCGATGCGCCCGGCGGCGATGTTGTAGAGCTTGCCGGCGTGCGTCACCGGGTTCTTTCCGGCGGCCGCCTCCAGGCTCATCGGACGGCAGGGGGTGATGAGGCCGTTCGCGCGGTTGCCGCGGCCCACCTGCCCGTCGTCGCCTGCCTCGGCCGACAGGCCGGTGACGGTGAGGTAGATGCTCCGGGGCGAATCGCCGTCCGCGGTGTTGATGTCCAGCGCGCATGCCAGCCCGCCCGCCGCGCAGGCGGCGTCCTGCGCGCGCCGCGCGATGCGCGCCTTCTTCGCCGCGTAGTCGGCCATGCCGGCCACGTGCGCGCCGACGAGCGCGCAGGCGAGGGTGATCGACAGGCTGTCGCGCACCCGCACGCCCCTCACCTTCACGTCCTCGCCGATCTCGGGCTGGGCGGCCCGGGCATCGGCCGAGGTCAGCGCGCGCTCGGCCGCGAGCACGGCGCGCTCCAGCGCGTCGAGCGGCGCGTAGCCTGTGCCGACCGAGGTATCGTTGGCGCGCGGGATACCGCCCTCCTGTGCGCGCACGTAGAGGTCGGCGAGATCGCAGGAGGTGGGTCGGATGCGGGGGATGAGGCGCACGTGGCGTTGCGCGTCCAGGTGCGAGAGGTTGCGGCGCAGCCACGCCCGGCTCTCCTCGACCGCGATCTCGTCCACCGGCACCTGGACGCCGCGAAAGGCGCGGGTGGCGCGGCCCGCGAGGTAGATCTCGATCGGCTCGGTCACTTCCCCGCCGCCGAAAGCGGGGCGGGCGGCGCCGCCGCAGAGCAACGCCTTGTCCACGTTGTGATGCAGAATCGCGCCGAAGCGCTCGAGATAGAAGCGCGACAGGGCCGTGCTCAGGTTCTCGGCCAGCGCGTCGCAGATCGTATCCGGGTGCCCCAGCCCCTTGCGCTCCGCCACCTCGAACGGCAGCATCGAGGGCGACGGCCGCGGCAGCAGTCCGATGCCGGTTCGCATCGTCTCAT
>JADLDQ010000141.1 GCA_020846575.1 Burkholderiales bacterium | reverse complement strand
AGGTTTCGCGGTTTGTCCACGTCGTTGCCCTTCTCCAGCGCCGCGTGGTAGGCGAGCAGCTGCAAGGGCACGGTGTGCAGGATGGGCGAGAGGATGCCGGCGTGGTCGGGCATGCGGATCACGTGCAGACCCTCGCCGGCGGCAAGGCGCGTGTCCTGGTCGGCGAGCACGTGCAGCTCGCCGCCGCGCGCGCGCACTTCCTGGAGGTTGGACTTCAGCTTTTCCAGGAGCGCGTCCTTGGGGGCGATCGCCACCACCGGCATGGAGCGGTCCACCAGCGCGAGCGGCCCGTGCTTCAGTTCTCCCGCCGCGTAGGCCTCGGCGTGGATGTAGGAGATCTCCTTCAACTTCAGCGCGCCCTCCATGGCGATCGGCCAGTGGATGCCGCGGCCGAGGAACAGCGCGTGCCGCAGACCGGCGAACTTCTCGGCCCACATGCGCACCTGCGGCTCGGTGTGCAGCACGGTGCCGAGCGCGGTGGGAAGGTGGCGCAGCGAGGCGAGCATCTCGCTCTCGCGCGCCGCGTCGATGCGCCCGCGCACCTTGGCGATCGCCAGCGTCAGGAGCACCAGCGCCGCGAGCTGGGTGGTGAAGGCCTTGGTCGAGGCGACGCCGATCTCGGGACCGGCGCGGGTGAGGAAGCGCAGGTCCGAGGCGCGGATGAGGGTCGATTCGGGCACGTTGCAGATGGAAAGGCTCGGCCCGTTGCCGAGGGTCTTCGCGAACTGCAGCGCGGCGATGGTGTCGGCGGTCTCCCCCGACTGGGAGATGGTCACCACCAGCCGCGAGGGATCGGGGACGCTGTCGCGGTAGCGGTATTCGCTCGCGATCTCGACGTTGCAGGCGATGCCGGCGATCGACTCCAGCCAGTAGCGCGCCACCATGCCCGCGTGGTAGCTGGTGCCGCAGGCGAGGACGAGCACGCTGGAGGCGTTGCGGAACGCTTCCTCGGCGCGGGTTCCGAACAGCGACGGGGAAATGGTGTGCGCGCCGGCGACCAGCTCCAGCGTGTTGGCGACCGCCATCGGCTGCTCGAAGATCTCCTTCTGCATGAAGTGACGGTACTGCCCCAGCTCCACCGCGGAGGCCGAGAGCTGCGATACGTGCACCGGGCGCTCGGCCTTCGCGCCCCTGGCGTCGAGCAGGGGCACCGTGTTCCTGGACACCTCGGCGCAGTCGCCGTCCTCGAGATACACGATCTTCTGCGTCACCTGCACCAGCGCCGAGGCGTCCGATGCCGCGAAGTTCTCGCCTTCGCCCAGGCCCAGGAGCAGCGGCGCGCCCTGCCTCGCCACCACCAGGTGGTCCGGGTCGCTCTCGTGGACCACCGCGATGGCGTAGGCGCCCACCAGCTGGGCGATGGCCGCGCGCACGGCGTCGAAGAGCTTCGCCCCGCCCTTGAGGTGCGAGTGGACCAGGTGCGCGATGACCTCGGTGTCGGTGTCGGAGACGAACTCGTAGCCCTGGGGCCGGAGCTTGGCGCGGATCTCGTCGTGGTTCTCGATGATGCCGTTGTGTACCACCGAGACCCCGCCCGAGACGTGCGGGTGGGCGTTGCGCTCCGAGGGCACGCCGTGGGTCGCCCAGCGGGTGTGCGCGATGCCCACCGCGCCGGCGAGCGCCTGCCCCTGTGCGAGCTTCTCCAGCTCCGCGACGCGCCCGGCCGAGCGCACCCGTTTCAGCGTGCCGTTGACCACGGCGACGCCCGCAGAATCATAGCCGCGGTACTCCAGGCACTTCAGGCCCTGCAGCAGGACCGGGACGACGTTGCGCGAGGCGATGGCCCCGACGATTCCGCACATGCTCGCTACCTCACGCCTTGGATTTCTTTCCCGGTCGCGCCCACTCGGGCTTGCTCACCTGGCGCACGCGCGAGAAGGTGAGCTGTCCGGGCGGCGCGTCCTCGGTGAGCGTGGTGCCCGCGCCCAGCGTCGCGCCGCGCCCGACGCGCACCGGTGCGACCAGTTGTGTGTCCGAGCCGATGAACACCTCGTCCTCGATCACCGTGCGCCACTTGTTCCGGCCGTCGAAGTTGCAGGTGATGGTGCCCGCGCCGACGTTGACGTTGCGGCCGATCTCGCTGTCGCCGAGGTAGGACAGGTGCCCCGCCTTGGTGCCCGCGGCGATGGCGCTCGCCTTCACCTCGACGAAGTTGCCCAGGTGCACGTCCTCGGCGAGCGTCGTCCCGGGACGGACACGGGTGTAGGGGCCGATGCGGCAGCCGGCGCCTATATCCGCTTCCTCCAGGTGGCAGAAAGGCAGGATTCGGGTGCCCGCGGCGACCCGCAGGTCGCGCAGCACGCAGTGGGCGCCCACCACGACGCGATCGCCCAGCACCACCTCGCCCTCGAACACGCAGTTCACGTCGATGGAGCAATCGCGGCCGCAGGAAAGGCTGCCGCGTACATCGATGCGCGCCGGGTCGGCGAGCGCGACGCCGGCCTCGAGCAGCGCGCTCGCGATCTCGCGCTGGTGGATGCGCTCCAGTTGCGCGAGCTGTGCGCGGCTGTTGACGCCAAGCGTCTCCCAGTCGTGCGCCGGGTGCGCCGAGGCGACCGGGAGTCCGTCGCCCACCGCCATCGCCACCACGTCGGTGAGGTAGTACTCCTTCTGCGCGTTGTCGGCCGAGAGGCGCGAGAGCCAGCGTTCCAGCGCGCGCGTGGGCGCGACCAGGATGCCGGTGTTGACCTCGCGGAGCGCGCGCTCCTCGGGGCTTGCGTCCTTCTCCTCGACGATGCGCCGGATCGCCCCGCCCGCGCCGCGCACGATGCGGCCGTAGTTCGCGGGATCGTCGAGCGTCACGGTGAGCACCGCCATGCCGCCGCGGGCGCAGGCGCACAGCGCCTGCAGTGTCGCGACGCGCGTGAGCGGTACGTCGCCGTACAGCACCAGCGTGGGGTCACCCCGATCGAGCAGCGGCAGCGCCTGGATCAGCGCGTGCCCGGTGCCGAGCTGCGGCGACTGCCGCACCCAGGCGAGGTCACGCTCGGGGAAGGCCTCGCGCACCGTCTCGCCCCCGTGTCCGTAGACCACCACGATACGGCCGGCCCGAAGGTGGCGGGCGGTGTCGATGACATGGGCGAGAAGAGGGCGGCCGGCGAGCCGGTGAAGGACCTTGGGCAGGTCCGAATGCATGCGCTTGCCCTGGCCTGCGGCCAGAATCACGACGTTCATGGCGATGCCGCAAGTGACTGGGGGATTACGCGGTCGGGATGCTCGCGTAAGTATTTGAATAGTAACACGCCCATGACTCGTGCCCGGCGATGCCCGCGCTACGACTGCGACCTATTGCACAGCCGCGCGCCCGGTCGTTACGGTTGCTCGCATGCGCGCGCTTGTCCTCGTAGGGGCACAGGTCTAGGGTAGCGGCATGCGAGTCGACTTACCGCATATCGGCATCGGGCGATCGCTCTTGATCGCCGCCGCCTGCGCCGCCTCGTGGAGCATCACGGCAGCGGCCGAGGTCTACAAGTGGGTGGACGAACGCGGCGTGGTGAACTACTCCGGCACGCCGCCCGGTTCGGGCAACGCGGCCAAGGCGATGGCGGTGCCCGAGCGCGTGAGTTCATACACCCCGCCGCCCATGCCCAGGCCCGACCCCGACGGCGCGCTGCGCGAGCGCATCGGGGAGCTGGAGCAGGCGCTGCGCGCCGAGCGCATGCGCCGGCAGCAGGACGAACGCGCTGAACGCGAGCAGCGCCAGCGCGCCCACGACGAGTGCGTGCTCGCCCGGCGGGTGGACTGCGAACGGATCTGGATCGACCCGCTCGGCACGCCCGAGCGGGTCATCGTGATCGGACCGGTGCTGGCGCGGCCGGCGGTGAGCGGCATGCGGGTCGGTCCTGCATTCCTGCCGGCTCAGTCCCGGCGCGAATTCGGGCGCGAATTCGGGCGAGAACATCGGCCCCTCGAAGCCGGACCAGGCCCTTCGCGGCGCGACTTCGACCGCCCGCACGCCTCCGCGCCGCACGCCTCCGCGCCGCACCCTTCCCCGCCGCGCGGCGCCGGCAGTCCTGGCGCACGGCGACGCTGAAGCCCTTACGCCGCGACGCGGTTCCCCCGGCCTTCTACTCCCGCTCGTCCCGGACCACTCGGCTCGTAGCGGCCGATGGCGAAGGGGTACGGGATCGTCACCGTGTGCCGCGGCGATTCGCGGCCGCCTTCCCAGCGGTCCGTCTCCTCGTCCGCTGTGCCCATCACGAAGCGCCCCGGCGGGATCACCACCATCTCGGGGCAGTCGGGGCAGTCGCGGAACGCTTCACCCGCGGCGCGCGAGGAGAGCGGCGGCGCGACCGGGAGCGCCGCGCAGCCGGACAGCGCGAGCGCCGCAGCGAAGCGCGCCAGCTTCGCTGCCGGCCTCGTCAAAGCTTGATACAGACGTTGGAGGGTTCCGAGTAGAAGTTGAGCGAGTGCAGGCCCCCTTCGCGTCCGATGCCCGAGAGCTTCGCGCCGCCGAAGGGCGTGCGCAGGTCGCGCAGGAACCAGCAGTTCACCCAGGAGATGCCGACCTCCATCGCCTGCGCCACGCGGTGCGCGCGCGACAGGTCGCGCGTCCACACGGTGGAGGCGAGGCCGTAGGGGGTGTCGTTGGCCATCGCCACAGCCTCCTCCTCGCGGTCGAAGGGTGCGATGTGCGCGCAGGGGCCGAAGATCTCCTCGCGCACCGTCCGTGCCGATTCGGGCAGGCCCGTCCACAGCGTCGGCTGGATCCAGGCGCCCTTGTCGCGCGCGTCGCCGAACTTCGGGATGCCGCCGCCGGTGACCACCTTCGCGCCCTCCTTCAACGCCAGCGCGTAGTAGGACATCACCTTTTCCTGGTGCTGCCTCGAGATGAGCGGCCCGATGTTGGTGCTCTTGTCCTGCGGCCAGCCGAGCTTGAGACTCTCGGCCTTCGCCTTCATCGCCGCGACGAAGCGCTCGAAGATCGGCCGCTCGACGTACAGGCGTTCGGGCGCGAGACACACCTGTCCCGTGTTGGAGAACACGGCGTTGCCCATACCGGCGATGGCGGCGTCGAAGTCGCAGTCGGCGAACACGATCCCCGGGTTCTTGCCGCCCAGCTCGAAGGAGATCGGTTTGATGGTGGGCGCGACCGCCTTCATGATCGCCGAACCCGTGCCGCATTCGCCGGTGAAGGTGATCCCGTCCACCATCGGGTGGGTGGTGATGAATTCACCGGCCGAGTCCGGCCCGAAGCCGTGCACCAGGTTGTACACGCCCGGCGGCACGCCCGCTTCCTGCATCACCTCGGCGAGCAGGGTCGCGCTCGAGGGCGTCTCCTCGGAGGGCTTGGCGACGATGGTGTTGCCGCAGCACATCGCCGGCGCGAGCTTCCAGGTGAGCAGCAGCAGCGGCAGGTTCCAGGGCGCGATCACGCCGACCACGCCCAGCGGCTTTCTCATCGCGTAGTTGACCGCCCCCTTGCCGTCGGGCGTGTCCAGGTGGTAGGACTCGGTGCCGTAGGTGCGCACGATGTCGGCGAAGATGCGGAAGTTCGCCGCCCCGCGCGGAATGTCGAGGTGGCTCGCCAGCTCCACCGGCTTGCCGGTGTCGGCGACCTCCGCCTGGAGGAAGTCGTCGAAGCGCTTCTCGATGCCCTCGGCCACCTTGCGCATCAGGTCCACGCGGGCCTGCAGCGGCATCTTTCCCCACGGGCCCTTCAAGGCCGCCTTCGCGGCGCGCACCGCCTCGTCCACCATCGCCCGGTCCGCCTCGTGGACCTGCGCCACCACGGTGCCGTCCACCGGGTTGATTTTGGCGAACTGCTTGCCGCTGCCGGCGAAACGGCCGTTGATGTAGCACTTGCGCTCTGCGACCTTGACGTCCGCGTCCACGATGAGCTCCTGCGTGAGGGTTGCCGAACTGCCGTTGCGGGAGGGCGCCGGGCCATGCCGCTCGCGACGCCCGGCGCGAGGGTGAATTCCTCGGGCGGCCAGTATACTGCTCGCCCGGGCGTGCGAAGGAACGAGGTGACGGGCCCATGGCGGCGCTGCAACTGACCCTGTCCTGCTGGGACTACGACCGAACCCGCGCACTCGCCGACGGCAGCGTGCGCCCCGAGGGCATCGAGCTCATCTACCTGCCGCTGTCGGTGGAGGAGACCTTCTTTCGCATGATGCGAAGCCGCGAGTTCCACTGCGCGGAGATGTCGCTTTCCTCCTACGTCGCCTCGCTCGGCGCCGGCGAAGCGCCCTTCGTCGCCATCCCGGCCTTCCCCTCGCGCTGCTTCCGGCACTCCGGCATCTTCGTCTCGGCGAAGTCCGGTATCACCCGCCCGGAGCAGCTCGCCGGAAAGCGCATCGGCGTGCCCGAGTACCAGCTCACCGCGCCGGTGTGGATGCGCGGCATGCTCGCCGACGAGTACCGGGTGCCGGTGGAGAGCGCGACCTACTGGACCGGCGGCCAGGAGGACCCGGGGCGCATCGAGAAGCTCAAGGTCTCGCTGCCTGCGGCGATCCGCGTCGAGTCGATCCCCGGGGACCGGACGCTCTCGCAGATGCTCGCCGAGGGCGAGATCGACGCGCTGCACTCGCCGCGCGTGCCTTCGACCTATTACACCCGGCCCGGGACCGTGCGGCGGCTGTTCGAGAACTACGTGGAAACGGAAAAGGAATACTACCGGCGCACCCGCATCTTTCCCATCATGCACACCGTGGTGATCCGGCGGGACCTCTACCGCCAGCACCCCTGGGTGGCGCAGTCGCTCTACAAGGCGTTCCTCGCCGCCCAGAAGAAGGCCTACGAGGGCTACGCCCAGACCGCCGCCTGGATGGCGATGCTGCCCTGGCTGCCGGCGCACGTCGAAGAGGCGCGGCGCGTGATGGGCGAGGACTGGTGGCCGTACGGACTGGAAGCCAACCGGGTCGTGTTGGACACCTTTCTGCGCTATCACCACGAGCAGGGGCTGTCGAAGCGGCGGTTCGGGGCGCAGGAGCTGTTCGCGCCGGAGACGCTGGAGGCGTTCAAGGTCTAACGGGTGAGGAAGGATCTGCGAATGACGTCGTTCCGGATATGAAGGCCAGGCTGCTCCCCACTTCCGTGACTGTTCGCAAGCGAACGGTCACGGAAGCGGGGACTTCTGATGGCCGGTGCGGGCAGCTTGCTTCGCAGGACGTTTCAAAGCGAGTTCGCCGCCCTTGAACTTTCTGCAAACAACTGCCGCATGATCCACTACGCAGAAGCGCCCATGCACGGACACCAAAAGTCCCCGCTTGCTGCACGATTCGCCTGCGAATCGTGCAGCAAGCGGGGAGCAGCCAGCTCTTCCATCGCCCGGCACGATGCCTGAACAGAGCCACGCCCTTCCAATCCTGCAACCGACCCCTTCCCCGTGAAAACCGACCTCCTCGTCATCGGCGCCGGCCTCGCCGGCCTGGTGGCCGCCATCGAGGCGCGCACCCACGGCGCGGACGTCCTGGTGCTCGACAAGCTCCCCGACCCCTCCGGCTGGAACGCGGTGACACAGCTGCCCGGGGGCATCGGCAACGACACTTTCCGTTCCGGCGGCGGAGGTCTGGCGCGCTTCGCCGGCGACGCGCTGGTGGAGCACCTGCTTGACGGGCCGGGGGAGCTGGAGTCCGGCCGCGACCCGGTGGACATCCTGATCGAGCGCCACCGCGAGCGCGGCTGGGGCGAGGTGGACGAGCGCCTGCTGCGCACCTACTGCACCCGGGTGTTCGAGGACTGCCGCTGGCTGCGCGACGAGCTGAAGCTCCCCTACGACGCGAGCGGCCGCACGGTGAAGGAGCTGGGCATCGGCCTTTTCCGCTGGCTGCACAGGACAGCGGTGGCGCGCGGCGTGCGCTTCCTGTTCGGGGGGCGCGCGCGCGCGCTCATCCTCGACGCCGGGGGAGCGGTGCGGGGGGTTCGCGCCGGGCGCGACAGCGGCGCACCGGCCGCGGCGGGCGTGGACAGCGCCACGGGCGCGGGCGGAGCGCTGGACATCGAGGCCTGCGGCGTGATCCTCGCCACCGGCGGCTTTCAGGGCAGCCGCGAGATGATGATGCGCCATGCCGGGCGCACGCTCGCCGAGGAAGTGGTCATGGTGGGCAGCCCCGACAACACCGGCGACGGCCACCGCATGGCGCTGGAAGCGGGCGCGCGCATGCGGCACCTCGACGTATGTCACATCCGCACCACCGACATCTACTTCGGCCAGGGACCGTCGCGCTTCCTCGCGCACATCTATCCCATGGGGATCTACTTCAACCGGAACTTCGAGCGCTTCGTCGACGAAGGCGTGGCCGACAGCGACACCATCGCCAACGCCATCGCCTTCCAGCCTGGCGGCACGGCCGGCCTCGTGTTCGACGACAGGGCACGATCGATGTACCCGGAGGAGTTCGACCGTTACCCGCGCCGCGAGCAGCTGATCCGCAGCGCGGACAGCCTCGAGGCGCTCGCCGAAAAGATGCATCTCTCTGCGCACGGGCTGCGCAGGCTGGTGAATGCCTTCAACGCCGCCATCCGCGACGGCAAGGCGGCTGGTCCGAACCTTCCGAAGACGCTGCACGCCGTGCCCATCGACGCCCCGCCCTTCCACGGCTTCCACCCGGTCGTGCCGGCGATGAATCACACGCTCGGGGGACTGGTGGTGAGCGCGGATGGCTGCCAGGTGCTGAACGTTCAGGGCAACCCGATCCCGGGTCTGTACGCCGCGGGGACGCTCGTGAACTGGGCCTACGGCAAGCCCTATCGGGTGGACGGCGGCGCGAACGGCGGTGTGGACGGAGTTACGACCTACAAGGGCAGCTACCACGCGGGCGCTTCGAGCGGCGCCGGCATCGCGCTGGTGACCGGGCGGCTGGCCGCGCAGAAGGCGCTCGAAGCGGCGCGACGCGCGAGCGCCCGCGGTGAAGGACAGCGCCACGCTCGGGTCGATCGCGAGCTGCCTCGATGACAGCGCGAACGGCGGGCGCCGCTCGGGCCGGAGCCGGATGCGGCGCCCGGGCGAAATTTCGAGCAAGATCGACTCCCGCCCCGACAAATCCCGGTCTTGAGAGGAAACTGCCGTGAACGTCCTCCCTGCCTGCTCCTGCTGTCCCCAGGTCCCCGATGGTTTCTTCGCCGCCGTGGCGAGGAAATCCGCCGCCACGCGACGGCCGGCCGCCAAGGCGAAAGCCGGCGCGAAGCGCGCTCCCGCCGCGTCCCCGCGCCGCATCGACGTTCACAACCACATCGCCCCGCCCGGCTACCTCAAGATGAAGATGGAGTCCAAGCTCGAGCCGCCCAACGCGCACCGCGACCGGCTCTACGCCGGCTGGCACCCGGGCCTGACGCTGGAGAGCATGGACGAGGGCGGCACGCAGGCGGCGATCACCAGCATAACCGACGGCACCTTCATCTCGCTGCACCCGCACAGGGTGCGCATCGCCCGCGAGGTGAACGAGTTCGCGGCGAAGATGCAGCAGGACCATCCCGGGCGCTTCGGCCACTTCGCGACGCTGCCGATGCCCGACGTGGATGCCTGTCTCGCGGAAATCGAATACGCGCTGGACGTGCTCGGCTTCGACGGCGTCGACATCCGCACCAGCTACCGGATGCAGTGGCTCGGCGACCAGGCGTTCGTGCCCATCTACGAGGAACTGAACCGCAGGAAGGCGATCGTCTACAGCCACCCGCACGAACCTTTCTTCGCGCACGACCTGATCCCGGGCGTCGCCGGCTCGACCATCGAGTTCTGCTCCGACACCAGCCGCGCCATCGCGAGCGTGCTGTTCGGCGGTATCGCCACGCGCTTTGCGCAGGTGCGCTTCATCTTCTCGCACGGCGGCGGCACGGTGCCTTTCCTGCTCGATCGCTTCATCAACCAGGCGCGGCGCGGCGAACACCCGAAGACGTTTCCCAAGGGGATCGTGCACGAACTGAAAAAGTTCTACTACGAGGTCGCGCAGGCGCTGCACCCCGGGGCGCTGGATGCGCTGTTGCGCATGGCGCCGCTCAACCACGTGCTGTTCGGCACCGACTACCCGCACTTCCATGCGAAGGAGACCGGCCGGCGGCTGGCGGCCTACGAGGGTTTCGACGAGGCGGCGCTGGCGGCGATCAACCGCGGGAACGCCCTGAAGCTCTTTCCGCGGTTCCGCTGAGGTCCGGCCGCGCCCGGCCCCACCACCTGGAGAGCGCTGCAACTCCACGCCGGCTGCCGCGTCCCGCGGGGACGGCAGGCCGCGCGCCCTCGACCGGGATGCAGTCGGGCCGCGCGCTCTACGAACTGCACGACAGCGCCGAGCACCCGGCCCGGTGCCGCGCCCACTCGGGGCGGCGCGCGGCGAGGTCCTCGTGCTGCGGCTGCTCGTCGTAGGGCCGCGAGAGCACGCGCATCAGGCGCTCCAGCACCGAAGCGTCCCCTGCGGCGAGCGCGTCGATCGCCTGCTGGGCGAGGTAGTTGCGCAGCACGTATTTCGGGTTGACCCGGTTCATACGCGCGCGCCGCTCGGCATCGGGCAGACCCTGCGCCCGGGCGCGCTCACCGAAACGCCGCAGCCAGCCCGCCAGCCGCGCGCCGTGGGCGCCGCCGAGCGCGTGCGCGTCGTAGAACGCGCCCGCCATCGGACCCAGCAGGTGCGCGTCCTCGCCCTGTACGGGCACTCCGGCGAGCGAGCGGAAGAAGATCGTCATGTCGGTCTCGCTCGCCTGGAGCAGCTCGAACAGCTCGCGCACCAGCGCCTCGTCCCCTTCGCGATCGATCGAGGAAAGCCCGAGTTTGTCCGCGAGCATGCGCATCGAGCCCTGCTCGAAGACCTGAGCGAAGGCCCGCAGCCCGTGCTCCAGCGGGGCGGTGTCTTCGAACAGCGGGTACAGCGCGTTGGCCAGCCGCGCGAGGTTCCACTGCGCGATATAGGGCTGGTTGCCGTAGCAGTAGCGCCGCCCCGGCAGGTCGGTGGTGTTGGGCGTCCACTGCAGGTCGTAGCCTTCCAGCCAGCCGTAGGGGCCGTAGTCGATGGTGAGCCCGAGGATGGACATGTTGTCGGTGTTCATCACGCCGTGCACGAAACCCACGCGCATCCACGCCACCATCATGTCCGCGGTGCGGCGGCAGACCGCCTCGAACCAGTCCGCGCGGGCCGCGGGCGAGACTTCGCCGCCGCCCGCGAGCGCCGGGAACTGGGTGCGGATCACGAAGTCCGCCAGCCGCCGCAGCAGCTCGGACTCCTCCTGCGCGGCGAGAATCTCGAAGTTCCCGAAGCGCACGAACGAGGGCGCGACGCGGCACACCACGGCGCCGGGTTCGACCTGCGGGTTGCCGTCGTAGAACATGTCGCGCTCCACCGGCTCGCCGGTCGCCGCGAGCGACAGCGCGCGCGTGCTCGGCACGCCCAGCCAGTGCATCGCCTCGCTGCACAGGTACTCGCGCACCGAGGAGCGCAGCACCGCACGCCCGTCGGCGCTGCGCGAGTCGGGCGTGACGCCGGCGCCTTTCAACTGCAGCTCGTGGCGGCTGCCGTCGGGCGCCTCGACCTCGGCGAGCGTGATGGCGCGGCCGTCGCCGAGCTGTCCCGCCCAGTGCCCGAACTGGTGGCCACCGTAGCGGGCTGCATAGGGCCGCATGCCCGGCAGCACCCGACTGCCGGAGAGCACCTGTGCCTCCGGTCCTTCGGGCGATGCCGGCCGCGCGATGCCGAGCAGCTCGCCCGCCGCGTCCGCCCAGGCGAGCAGCCGCGGCGAGCGCACCGGCGTCGGATCCACCAGGGTGTAGCAGGCGTTGCGCACCGGGCGCGGGGCGTTGCGCCGTTCCGGGTCGCCGGGCAGCTCGTCGACGAAGCGGTTCTCGAAGCGCAGCTCGCAAAGGCCGGGGGCCGGTGCCGGGCGCGGGAAATCGTCGCGTACGCCGGGAATTCGCATGCGGTCATGATACGCATTTCCCGGCGCTGCTCCGCGCCGATAAAGCGAGCCGCGCGCGCGGCGAGCAGGTAAGCTCACCCCGACAACAAGGATCGCGCACGCGGGCGCCAGCGCGCGAACCGGCCGGGCCCGACATCGAGGGTGCGCAGCGCGCCCGGGAGCGGCCTTGCGCGCGGCGCCCTGCCCGCGGCGGAAGGCGCCACCGGCCGCCAGAACGAGGAGTCGAACATCCATGCGCCCCACGCAGTTTCCCGCCCTGCTCGCGCTCGCCTGCGCACTCGCGGGTCCTTCCCTCGCGCCGGCGCAGGAGCGCTTCTCTCCCTTCGTGGGAAGTCAGCCCGAGGACGTCGCCGCCATGGTGGCGCTGGCGAAGCTCAAGCCCGGCGAGACGGTGCTCGACCTGGGTTCCGGCGACGGGCGCATCGTCATCGCCGCGGCGAGCACCCACCCCGGGGTGCGCGGCTGGGGCGTGGACATCGATTCGAAGCTGGTGACCCGCGCAAGGGCGTATGCGTCCATGGCCGGCGTGGCGCAGCGCGCGCGCTTCGTGCACGGCGACGTGTTCGATGCCGACCTGGCGGGTGCGGACGTGATCTTCATGTGGCTGCTGCCGGAGCTGCAGCGGCTGCTTCGGCCGCGCATCCTCGCCGAGGCGCGACCCGGGACGCGCGTGGTCGCGAACATGTTCGACCTGGGCAGCTGGTTCGCCGACCAGACGCACCCGGATCGCCAGTACGTGAAGCTCTGGATCGTGCCGGCGAAGGTGGAGGGCAACTGGAACTGGACCCTGCGCGAGAACGGCGTCGTTCAGCGCTACGCGGCGGTGATCGAGCAGCGTTTCCAGCACGTCGAGGGCGTGGTGCGGATGTACGAAAAGGCGGGCGAGCGCCGCCGCGAACTGCGGGAGTTCAGCCTGAAGGGCGATCGCCTGAGCTTCTGGCTCTCGCACGCGCTCGCCGACAACGAGCGCACCTACCGCGAGTACTCGGGCGTGGTGCGCGGCGAGCGCATCGAGGGCCGCTCGCGCCTGATGCTGCCGGCCTCCACCGGGGGTGAGGACGACGGCTCCTACGAGATGCGGGAGGTCTCCTCCGCGCCCTGGACGGCGCGGCGCACACCCGCCTCCGCCTACTTCGAAAGGCGCGAGCCGGTGTCGGGCTATGCCGCGCCCCGCGCCCGGAACCGGCGCTGAGCGCGCGGCCGCGCCCGGGGGAAGGTGCCCGAGCGGGGTGGAACAGCCGCAGCGGCACGCATGCGCGTCGTGAACGACCGCGACGCCGCAGTCGCGGCAAAAGGGGATCGGGTCGGCGCCTGCTGGACGGGTCTATCGCCTGCGGGCGAGGGCTGCATCGCCACAGTCGGCGGCCGGAGGGCTCGGGTGCGCGCTGGCGCTCAGGCTCGCCCCGCGCTTCGCGCTACCTCGATCGGCATCCGGCACTCCTCCAGGTGCGGGAAAGGCGCGTGCCATCACCGTATGTGCCGCGCCTTGGGCATCGCGATGTGCAGCGCCACCACGCTCAGGATGCCCGCGGTGGCCATGATCACCAGCGACCAGCGCACGCCCTCCAGTGTCGCGAGCGCCCCGTAGAGCATCGCCCCCACGGTGATCACCGCCTGGTACATGCCGAAAACCGCCATGGTGCGGCCCCGGAACTCGACCGGCGAATAGGTCTGCACGATGGTGTTCACCACCACGTGGCAGTACACGTGCGACAGGCCCGCCGCCACCATTGCGGCGAAGGACAGCGCGTACGAGGACGATCCCGCGAACAGCACCACCGTGAGCCCGTAGCAAACGCCGCCGGCCAGCATCATCAGGCCGCGGGGCATGCGGTGGCCGGCGTTCGCCACCAGCGCGGCGCTGAAGAAGGCGCCGATGCCCATGCCGGTGAGGAGGAGTCCCTGGCCGTCCGCGCCCACGTCCAGCAGGTCGCGCGCGAAAACCGGCAGCATGGTGGTGAAGGGTACGATGAACAGGGACACCAGCATGATGCAGGCGAGCCCCGCGCGGACCGTCTCGTTCCTCCAGCTGAACTTCCAGCCTTCGAGGATGCTGCCGAAGAAGGATTCGCGCCGCGCCGCCTCGTCGCGCGCCGCGAGCGGCGCCGGCCGCAGCGGCAGCGTGAACCAGGACGCGACCAGCAGGAACGCGGCCTGGGCGGCGAAGGCCCCGCCGGTGCCGGCGACGAGTATGAGCGCGCCGGCGAGCGCCGGCCCGGCGGCGCGCGAGACGTTGTACAGCAGCGAGTTGAAGGCGATGGCGTTGGTGAGGTATTCGCGCGGCACCGAGCCCGAGAGCATCGAGGCGCGCGCCGGTTGCTGGAACACCTGGCCTATGGCCACCAGGAACGCCGACACGTATACGTGCCAGGGCTCGATGTAGCCGGTGAAGATGAGCGCCGCAGTCGCGGCGTACACCACCACGTTGGCGAGCTGCGCCGCCATGACCTGAGCCTTGCGCGAGTAGCGGTCGGCGGCGCTGCCGGCGAACGGCGAGAGCAGCACCAGCGGAACCAGCTGCACGCCGCGCACCAGACCCAGCTGCACCACCGAGTCGGTCAGCTCGTAGATGAGCCAGCCGCGCGTGACCTCGTCCATGAGCGTACCCATGGTGCCGAAGGCCTGGCCGAACCACAGCAGCCGGTACTCGCGGTAGCGCAGCGTGGACAGGGCGCGCACGCGCAGCAGGGCGTCGGCGAGGCGGCGGTGGAACGGCACCCTTGGAACCTGTCCGGAACCTTAGCCCTGGAACGGCCTGAAGTGCACGCACAGCCGGGGCACGGCGCCTGCTGCGCCGAAGGGTGGTCGTCGCGGATCGAATCCCGGTTGAAACGGCACTGCCACGTTCACCGGGATTTCGGACCCCGCGCAGGCGCGCGGCTCGGTCTTGCCGGGACCGGTGCGCACGGCGGCGAGAACCTGTTGCATGCTGCCTCTCGCTTCAAGTCGTTCGCGGAAATTCTCTCACGCCGGCGGCGCGCTCCCGAGCGCGGCTACCGTATGTGCCGCGCCCTGGGCACTGCGAAATGCAGCGCCGCGATGCTCAGCATGCCCGTGGCGCCCATGATCGCCAGCGACCAGCGCACGCCCTCCAGCGTCGAGAGCGCCCCGTAGAGCATCGCCCCCACGGTGATCACCGCCTGGTGCATGCCGAACGCCGCCCTGGTGCGGCCCCGGAACTGCGCCGGCGAATAGGTCTGCACGATGGTGTTCACCACCACGTTGCAGTACACGTGCGAAAGGCCCGCCGCCACCATCGCCGCGAAGGACAGCGCGTACGAGAACGAGCCCGCGAACAGCACCACCGACAACCCGTAGCACACCCCCCCGACCAGCATCATCAGCCCGCGGGGCATGCGGTGGCCGGCGTTCGCCACCAGCGCGGCGCTGAAGAAGGCGCCGATGCCCATGCCGGTGAGGAGGAGCCCCTGCCCGTCCGCGCCCACTTCAAGCAGGTCGCGCGCGAACACCGGCAGCATGGTGGTGAAAGGCATGATGAACAAGGACACCAGCATGATGCAGGCGAGCCCCGCGCGGACCGTCTCGTTCCTCCAGCTGAACTTCCAGCCTTCGAGAATGCTGCCGAAGAAGGATTCGCGCCGCGCCGCCTCGGCGCGCGCCGGCAGCGGCGCCGGCCGCAGCGGCAGCGTGAACAAGGACGCCGCCAGTAGCAATGCGGCCTGCGCCGCGAAGGCCCCGCCGGTGCCGGCAAGGACGATGAGCGCTCCGGCGAGCGCCGGGCCGACGCCGCGCGAGATGTTGAACATCAGCGAGTTGAAACCGATGGCGTTGGTGAGGTAGTCGCGCGGTACCGAGCCCGAGACCATCGAGGCGCGCGCCGGCTGCTGGAACACCTGGCCGATGGCCACCAGGAACGCCGTGACATAGACGTGCCAGGGTTCGATGCGCCCGGTGAAGATGAGCGCCGCGGTCGCGGCGTACACCGTCACGTTGGCGAGCTGCGCCGCCATGACCTGGACCTTGCGCGAGTAGCGGTCGGCGGCGCTGCCGGCAAGCGGCGCGAACAGCACCAGCGGGACGAGCTGCACGCCGCGCACCAGGCCCAGTTGCACCACCGAGTCGGTCAGCTCGTAGATGAGCCAGCCGCGCGTGACCTCGTCCATGAGCGTGCCCATGGTGCCGAAGGCCTGGCCGAACCACAGCAGCCGGTACTCGCGGTAGCGCAGCGGCGAGAAGGCGCGCACCTGCAGCACAGCTTCGACGAATCTGCGGGGATGAGGCATGTGGGCTGCGGTTACGGGCAGGCGCGGATCCTGCCAAGCGCGAGTGCTCTATGCAACGAAGGGTTTGAAGTGCTTGCTGAGCCTTATTCCCTGGCCCTGATACGACGACTTGACGGCGCCCGACCCGTACAGTCGGGCGGGCTGACTGATGAGCCGTTCGTATGCCAGCCGACCCACTATCTGCCCGTGCTCAATGACAAACGGAACCTCGTAGGAGCGGACTTCCAGGACGGCGCGAGAGTCGCCCCCCCCTGCCTCAGGGTGCCCAAATCCGGGATCGAAAAAACCAGCGTAGTGAACGCGGAACTCTCCCACCAGCGTGTCATAAGCGATCATTTCAGCGGCAAGCGTCGGCGGAACCTTGACGGGCTCCATCGAGGCCAGGATGTAGAAATCCTCCGGGTCGAGGACCAATCCGCCTCTCCTGGGTGCATACACGGGGTCCCAGAAGTCGGTCACTTCGTACGCACCCACCTTGTCGATGTCGATCAGCCCGGTGTGGTTCTTGGCGCGGAATCCGATTAACCCATCGGTTTTCTCTCCTCTTACATCCACGGTAACGGGCAAGCCACCCTTGCGAATGTCCTCTTCTCCAATGGAGCCGACCAGTTGGTATTCCTGCTGGAGTTTGCGCAGGCGCTCCTCGCTCGATGGTGGATTTCCCTTGCGGATGCGAATCTGGCTGAGGCGGGAACCCTTACGAACCAGCACGCTGAATGTTCTGGGCGACACTTCAGCGTAAAGCGGTCCCTTGTACTGCTCTTGAACGCGGTCGAACTCGGTTGCGTTGTCCGTGATAAGCCGGGTAAAGATATCGAGACGGCCCGTAGAACTTTTCGGATTCCCGACAGCGGAATACCGATGCCTCAGTGCAAGACTTTCCTGAAGTGGAATGATGTAGACGCAGCCGCGCTCGAGTACAGCGCCCTGCGAGATATCCATCTTGTGCATTTCGAGATCAGCCAGGCGCTCCATAACCGTGCAGTTTCTTCCCGGCAGGAAGCTCGCCCGGACGCGATATGCAGTGTCACCGAGTCGGAGATCCAAACTCGCCGGCTGCACCTGATCTTCACAAATTGGATCCAGCAGCCCCCCCAGGATCTCTCTGGCCACCCTGATCTTTTCCTCCAGTTCCTGTGAAGGGAGGATCCCCGTCGAGTGTTCCACAAGCGGTACGTCGTCCTCCTGAACTGCCTCCGGTCGCCTTGGTTCCGTACTGCCGCTCATGTCTGAAAGGTCCTTGAGGCCATGGATGCCACTCGATCCTGCTGTCGAGGCGTTCTACGGTCTGCCAGGTGCGATTCCCAGCAGCGCATCGACCTGCTTCATCTCCTCGCTGGTCAGCCGCCAGCCGCTCGCCCCTGCGTTCGCCTCCACCTGCTCCGGCCGGGTCGCCCCGCAGATGACGCTGGCGGTGATCTTCTGACTCGCCAGCCACCCGATCGCCAGTTCCAGGATCGAGCGCCCGCGCTCGGCGGAGAACTTCTCCAGCTTCACCACGTTGGCGAGGTTCTTCTCGTTGAGCATGCCGTCGTAGAAGCGGTTCGGCACCGAGAGCCGGGTGCCCGGCGCCGCCGGCTCGCCGGGACGGTACTTGCCGGTCAGAAGGCCCGCGGCCAGCGGGTAGTAGGGGAGCAATCCCAGACCGTGGCGCTCGCAGGCCCTGGCGAGTTCCGGCGTGATGCGCGCCTCCAGCACGTTGTGGCGGCTCTGCGCGCTGATGAAGGGCGAAAGCCCCTCCGTCCTCGCCGTCCAGGCCGCGTCCCGCACGTCCACTGCGTCGAAGTTGCAGCAGCCGAGGTAGCGCACCTTGCCCGCGCGCACGAGGTCGTCGAGCGCGCGCAGCGTCTCCTCGATGGGCGTGCCCGGATCCGGGAAGTGAATCTGCAGCAGGTCGATGGTTTCGGTGCCGAGCCTGCGCAGGCAGTCGTTGACCGCCGGAACGATATGGGCGCGCGAGGCCGAGCGCCCGCGGCCGGGCGCGAGCGGCGCCCCCACCTTGGTGGCCACGATCGCCTCGCTGCGACGGGCCTTGACCGCCGCGCCGAGGTACTCCTCCGCGAGTTTGTCGCCATAGACGTCGGCACAGTCGAAGAAATTCACGCCCAGCGCGAGACTCTTGTCCACCAGCGCGGCGGCGCCCTTGTGGTCCACCGAGCGGCCGAGGTTGTTGCAGCCCAGGCCCACCACCGAGACCCGCAGGCCCGAGCGGCCGAGATTGCGGTATTCCACGACTTTCTCCCGTGTCTGCCACCCCGCGAAGGGCGCGATTTTCGCACGCTCGGGGCATACGGCGCCGCCCGCTCTGTCAGGCTCCGGAGGCGATGCTCGGGTCGGGATTCAAGCCCAACGCCTGCATCAGGACGCCCGCGGCGCCAGCGTAAGCGCGCGCAGTGCGGCGCTTCTCACCAGCGACATCCAGACGCAGGCCAGCACCACGAGCGAGCCGGCCGCGAGCGCGAGGCGCGGGCCCATCAGCGAACCGGCGAAGTTGAGCAGGAAGCCCGACAGGTACAACAGGCTCCACACCTGCGTGAACACCCCCATGACCCTGCCCCGGTAGTTGTCTTCCACCAGCGTCTGCAACACGACCTGGCAGCTCGTCATGAAACCGGCGTGATTCAACCCGGCCACGAAGCACATCGCGACCGACAGCCAGAACCAGTCGGAGAAGGCGAGCACGAGGAGCGCAAGGCAGTACGCGGTCATCGACGCCACCATCAAGTTGCGCGGCGACAGGCGCGCCTGCCACCAGGGGTAGGAGAGCAACCCGGTGAGCGCACCGACGCCGACTGCCGAGGCGAGTATGCCCAGGCCGCGCGCGTCCACCAGGAGCACGTCCTTTGCGAACACCGGCAGCATGTGGTGATAGCCCATGGCGAACATCGCGTTCAGCATCGCCGCCAGGATCACCTTGGAAAAAACCTCGTTGGCGCGGATGTAGCGCAGGCTGTCGGCGAAGTTGGCCAGCAGGCTGCCGTGCGCAGGCGCGACGCCCGCGCCCGGACGGACCATGAACAGCATCGCGATCATCGAGCTGATGCCGATGGCCGACACGAGGAAGGTAGTCGAGGCGCCGGCAGCCGCGATCAGGAAGCCGGCGATCGAAGGCGCGACGATGCGCGCGCCGCCGAAGGCCATGGAAATGAGCGGCACCGCCGAGCGCAGCAGCGACTTGGGCAGCAGGCGCGGGAAGAACGCCGCGCGGCAGGGTTCGTCCACGGCATTGGAGAGTCCGAGCAGGAAGGACCCCAGCGCAAGGTGCCACAGCACGACAAGGTCGAGCAGCGCCATCACCCCCACCAGGATCACGCCGGCCGCCGCCACCGCCTGCGCTACCTGTATCAGTCTTCTGGGATCGATGCGATCGGCGAGCACGCCGCCCAGCATGGTCAGGGTGAACTGGGGCACGAAGGCGCACAGGTGGATGATCGCGAGCTGCGCCTGCGAGCCGGTAATCTCGAAGGCGAGCCACCCCAGCGTGAACTGGAACATGTGCTGGCCGCCGACCTGCGCCACCAGCCCGCTCCAGTACAAGCGGAAGTCGCGCACCCGCAGGACGACGAGCGCACTGGCCCTGGCTTCGCTCATGGCCCGAGCTTAGCGCAAGCGATCCGGGCCGGTATGCTCTCGAAGGACTGCCCCGAGGGTGAATCCTCTGTCGCGCAGCAACGGCGCAACCCCGTGAGCGCGCCAGGCCGCCCCGGTGGCGAAGCCGCGGGCTGGCGAGTCGGTTGGAATCCGTTCCTCGGGAGCGTTCGGCAGGGCTACCGGATGCGCTTCGCCCCGGGCATGGCGAAGTAGAGCCAGGCGATGGACAGGATGCCCGCCGCCCCCATCGCAGCCACCGCCCAGCGCGGCCCCACCGCGACGGCGAGAGCGCTCACCACCACGCTCCCGGCGGTCATCAGCACATTGTTCAGACCGAAGATCGCCATCACCCGCCCGCGGAACTGCGGCGGCGAGTGGGCCTGGATCACGGTCTGCACCAGCGCGTTGGTACCCACTTGGCAGAGGCCGGCGGCGAACATCACCACCATCGAGAGGTAGAACCACGGCGAGGCGGCGAAGGCGATCAGTACGAATCCGTAGACGATGGAGGCGACCATCATCAACAGGCCCTTGGGCAGGCGGTCTCCCCCGGTGGTGAGCAGCACCGCGCTCAGGAGCGCGCCGACGCCGATGGCGCTCACCAGGAGCCCCTGCCCGTTGGCGCCGACTTCGAGCAGGTCGCGCGCGAACACCGGCAGGAGTGTGGTGAAAGGCACCACGAGAAAGTGGGTGAGCATGGTGCAGGCGAGCCCGGCGCGGATCGGTTCGCTGTTCATGCTGAACCGCCAGCCCTCGAGGATGCCGTGCATGAAGGAATCCCGGCGGGCGCTGCCGGCAGGCGCGGGCGGGGTCCGCATCAGCAACGCGCTCGCCATGGCCAGGGCGAGCAGCAGCGACTGCCCCGCGAATGCGCCGCCGGTCCCTGTCGCGACGATCAGGATGCCCGCGAGGGCCGGGCCCGCGGTGCGTGCGACGTTGTACATGACCGCCGACAAGCCGATCGCGTTGGTCAGGACTTCGCGCGGAACGGCGTCCGGGATCATCGCCTGGCGCGCGGGCTGCTGGAACACCTGCCCCACGGCGACCAGCACGGCGGTCGCGTACACGTGCCAGGGTGCGACCCATCCAGCGAAGATGGCGAGCGCAAGCGCTGCGTATGCCACGACGTTCAAGCCCTGGGCGATGGCGAGCTGCGCCCTGCGGGAATAGCGGTCCGCCGCACCGCCGGCGAAGGGCACCAGAAGCAGGTACATGATCGCCTGCACGCCGCGCACCAGACCCAGTTGCAGCGGCGAATCGGTCAGCTCGTAGATCAGCCAGCCGCGGCTCACCTCGTCCATCCACAGGCCCATCGTGCCCGTCAGTTGCCCGTAGGCGAGCAGCCGATACTCGCGGTGGCGCAGCGGAGCGAGAGCGCGCGACTGAAGCAGCGCTCGCATCGGCGACCGGCTCAGCGCGCCTGCCGCTCGTGCGGCATCGGCGCGGGCGGCCATGCACGCGCAGCGGCTGACAGTCGTGGTCGCGGCGCTCTCGCCTGGGCGCGCCGGACGGTCCCGGGCGCGAAGCCCTCGTCGCGAAGCGACAAAGTACCCCGGTGAGCGGTCGGGGGCTGCCGGACAGGGCCGGACGGACGGCGGCGTGCGGGAGTCACGAGGGCGGAGCGGGTCGCGGCCATGGGCATGCGCGACCGCATGACGCGGATCGCATGCCGCAAAGGCGCGATTCTACAGGGGCACTACGGGCGGACCATCGCCGGGCCGCGCGCTCCCGCCGAAACCCGCGCGCGCAGCGGGCCGTGGAAGACGGGCCGTAGTCTGCCCAGGAGCCGAGCGTGCGATGCGGTTCATCGCCGCCGCGACGAGGCGCGCCGGATGACTCCCAGGGGCTGCGAGCGGGCGTCGCCGAGACCCCGTGGCGCTACGAAAACCGCCTCGAATGCCTGACCGAAGGTGGAACGCGGGTCAGGCCGGGCCGCTTCGCTTGTTGTTCTCCGTCCAGATGTCCAGGGCGCTCTTGAACTTGAACTCCTGGGTGTGTTGCCTGTAGAGCGCGAGCAGCGACTCCAGCACCGGCGGCGGAAAGCCCTGGCGGGTTTCGCGGTCGTTGATGATCAGGCGGTTCATGTAGTTCTCGCACTCGAGGTTGCCCCAGGTGAGCTCGATCGCGGAGGCAATCCTGGGATACGACTGCTTGATGACCGCCTTGTGATCGATCTCCTTCTTGGCCTCGGAGCGCCTGCGCGCCTCGGTCTGCACCTTCTCCTCCAGATCGTTGTCGGTGAAGATCGCCGGAAAGGCGCCGTACGTGGATGCCTGGACTGCCGCGGCAGGCCCCGCATAACCGCCGGCTGTGGCCGGCAGGGACGCGGCCGCCGCCGGGGGTGTGGCCGGCGCATGGAATTCCGCGCCCCAGGGCTCCGGGGCACGCGCGGCAGGAGGCTGAGGCGGCGCGGGGGGAGGCAGTGCCGCCTTGAGCGGCGGCCGATTCTCCAGGAACAGCACGCGGAACGCCTCCAGCCGGTGTATCGCGACGTTCCGCTGTTCCGGATCGTCGGCGATGTCCTGGATGAACAGCCGAACGCCATGCGGTTCGACGCGCCGCAGGGCGAGCCCGAAGTTCACGACCGCCTCCTTGAAGAACGCGAGCCGGATCTTGCTGGAACCCCAATGCCGGCGGATAACCGACTCGTCTTCGTCGATCCACACCGTCCAGGAGCCGTTCGATTCGTGCCGCGCGGACGGCTCGGGCGCACCGAGTTCGCGGTCCGGAAGAACCGCCTCCAGCGCCCGCATTGCCTCGCTCGTCTCCGCCGCGCTTCGGCGCGAAACCTGGTCGCTCAGGTGTATGACACTGCTCACGATACTGCTCCTGCCCCGGCCTTCTGCCCGCTCGGTCTGTTATCGGCCGAAGTACGGGGTTCAAGACGGCCCGACGGGCTCAAGTCAGACCCTCTGCCACTTGTTGGGCCCGGAAGGTGTTGCGAGCCTGCCCCTGGCAGGAGTCTCGACACCTGATCGGACAGAAACTGACGGCATTCCGCCAGCATCGAAGCACCGACACTGCCACCATGTGACATCTTTCACGCAACGGCGATCTGGAACGCTCAAACTCGCGATGTCCACTATGAAGCAGGAAGCATGCCAATGCAACCCTCATAGGACTACCAAAGCGGCCAGTGTAGGCTATCGGCGTGCGCGAGGCTGCGGCTCCGCAAGGCCTGGACAGACGTGCCGGCTCCGAAAGGTGCCGGTTTCGGATCGGGGTGAGGTTTGCCTGGAAAACCCCGCTGAGAACGACGCGGGCCGGGGCCGCACTGGACTCTTTCGGTGGAGGTTGCGCATACTCTCGCACCTCGCGACGAGGTTCCCGTTTCCCGCATCCGGTTTGCGGCCGATCCGCCGATCCCCTGCCCGATCCCGACTGACCGCATCGAAAGCCGCAAACATGGCCCAACTCAAACTCAGGACCGTCGCCCGCACCCAGGGCAACATCCAGGCGCTCAAGGACGGCAGCGTCCGTCCGGCCCGCTTTGAATTCGCGTTCGAGGAAGTCAATCCCCTCATAGACGCATTCCGCCGCATGGTGCGCGGCATGGAGTACGACGTGTGCGAGATGGCGATCACGACGTACCTGTGTGCGCGTACGTTCGGCAAGCGCTTCACGGCGGTCCCGGTGTTCCCGGTGCGGGCCTTCCACCACGGAGCCCTCCTGGTCAACACGAAGGCGGACATTGTCTTTCCGAAGGACCTGGAGGGCCGGCGCGTCGGGGTCAACCGCGGCTACACCGTCACGACGGGCGTGTGGGTGCGCGGCGTGCTGCAAGAGGAGTACGGCGTTGATCTCGGCAAGATCACCTGGGTGCTCTCCGGCGACGAGCACGTGGCGGAGTACCGGCCGCCGGCCAACGTGGTGCCCATGGAGAAGGGCAGGAAGATGGCCGACATGCTGGTGTCCGGCGAACTGGCGGGTGCGATCGGCGTGGAAATCGAGCACCCGGATGTGAAGCCGCTCATCGCCAACGCCCTGGAAGCCGGCCTTGCCGCCCTGAAGAGCCGCGGTCACTATCCCATCAACCATACGCTGGTGATCCGCGACGAACTCCTTGCCGCGCACCCGGGCCTCGCCGCCGACGTCTTCAATGCTTTCGCTGCCTCCAAGCGGGTCTACCTGGAACGTCTCGAGGCCGGGCGCATTGAGAACCCGACCGCGGTCGATCGGCTGCACCGGGAGGTCATGAAGGTGAGCGGCGACCCCTTACCCTACGGCATCGAACCCAACCGCCGGGTAATCGAGGAACTGATCCGGCACGCGCGGGCGCAGGGCATCGTCGAAAGGCCGTTCGCCGTGGACGAGCTGTTCGCCGAGGAAACGCGAGCGCTGCTGGCGTAGCAGCGCCGATGGCCCTTGTCTGGACCCGACGTATACTACGCGGTGTGATTTCCAACCCACGAGGAGTTCGAACGATGAAGAAAGGCTCCATCGGCCTGATGACAGGGCTCATGCTCAGCGCTTCCGCCGTGATGGCCTACCAGGTCACCGGGCCGGTGCTCGAGGTCACCGACAGCAAGATCGTCGTGGAGAAGGGCAAGGAGAAATGGGAACTCGCCCGCGACAAGGACACCAAGGTGAAGGGCGAGCTGAAGAAGGGCTCGCGGGTCACGGTCGAGTACAGCATGACCGCCAAGAGCGTCGAAGTGAGGGAAGAAAAAGGCGGGGCAGGCAAGAAGAAGTAGCCCGATTCGCTCGTTCGGGAAGAGGGAGGGCCGCAGCCCTCCCTTTTTCATTGGTACGAAGCCGGTTGCGCCCGTTGCCGGGCACCGGTGGGGGCGCTGGCCCGCGGCTGCAGCGAGCGCGGCACATGCCGGCACGGCCGGCGTGGGGCAAGCGCTAAGATGAAGCATGCCGCGCTGCTTCGAAGACTACGAGGTCGGCGACGAGGTCGTCACGCCTGCGCGCACGGTCTTCGAGGCCGACGTGGTGAACTTCTTCGGCCTCTCGGGCGACCAGAACGAATCCCACAGCAACCTGGAGTGGTCCCGGGAGCGCGGCCTGCCCGGGCCGGCGGTGCAATGGAACCTGGTGTTCTCGCTGGTAGCGGGCCTGCTGTCTCGCTCCCCGTTCTACAACGGAACCGGTCCGCTGCTCCCGCACGAGCGCGCGCGCCGCAGCGCCTGGGGACCCGGGTGTGCCGCGAGTTCGCTCACATCCCACGGCACCGGGCTTGTGGGCGCGCTGCCGGGCGTCGGCTACCGCGGTTTTCACGTCGTGAACCTTCGCCCGGTGCGCGTGGGCGACACCCTGCACGCGCACTGCCGCGTGGGCGCAAAGCACGAGCTGGGGCCGCAGCTGGCCTGCATTCGCCGCGACCTGCGCGTCTTCAACCAGCGCGGCGAACTGGTGCAGGAAGGCTGGCACGAGACGGAGTGCCCGCGCAGGTCCTGAGCACGGCCGGCCACGGCCGACGCACTGCCCGCCGGGCGCCGTGAGCCCCGCAGGCCAGGGGCGCTCCGAACGCACGCCGCCGCCAGCCGGGGATGACGCGCCGTGAGGCCGGGCGGCCTTACTCCACCTTGATGCCGGTGAGCTTGAGGATTTCCGCGGTCTTGGCGAGCGTGGCCCTCACATCGGCGGCGAACTCCTCCGGCGTGCTGACCACGACGATGTAGCCCTCGT
>JADLDQ010000140.1 GCA_020846575.1 Burkholderiales bacterium | reverse complement strand
GGCGGCGCCGACATCGCCGCCACCCCCGATCAGGCGCCGACCACACCGGCCCGGCGCCCGACGGAGTCGCACCCCGCGCCGCCGGACCAGTCCGCGCCCACGGCGCGCGTGCCCTTTCCACCGCCCGGGTACACCCCGCCCGCGCGCAGCGCCGGCAATGACACCCAGAGCCGCCCGCGCCCGCTCGCAGGCGACAACGCGCCGGCCGAGCCGCTCTTTCCCGGCCCCCGCCAAACCTCCACGCGCAGCCGCATGGTGGGGCGCTGGATCGGACCCTGGTGGGTGCTGGACGAACTCGGCCGCGGCGGCATGGGCGTGGTGTACAAGGCCCGCGACGCCGAGGGCAGTCGCGTGGTTGCGCTCAAAGTCCTGCACGAACGCGAAGCCGCCAGCCCGCAGGTCGCCCAGCGCTTTCGCACCGAAGCCGAAGTCATGGCGCAGTTGCGCCATCCCGGCATCGTCGCGGTCTTCGACATCGGCCAGACCGCCACGTACACCTGGATCGCCATGGAGTTCGTGGCCGGCGTCACGCTGGACCGGTTGCTGCATGCGCCGGCCCAGGATCATCTGAGCCTCGAGGAAGGCGCGCGCGAAACGATCCGGCCCCTGCCGGCGCCGGAAGCGGTCGACCTCATTCGTCAGGTGGCGGAAGCCGTGCAGGCGGCCCATGACGCGGGCGTCGTGCATCGTGACCTCAAGCTGGCCAACGTGCTCCGGGAGCCGTCCGGGCGCGTGAAGGTGATGGACTTCGGCCTCGCCAAAGTACTGGACACCAGAGCCGGCAACTTGACCCGTTCCGGGGTCCTCATGGGCACGCCCGGCTATATGTCCCCGGAAATGGCCGAAGGCAAGTCCGCCCAGGTCGATGGCCGCAGCGACATCTATCAAATGGGCGCGATGCTCTACGAGCTGACCACCGCCCACCCGCCCTACGAAGGCTCCGCCGCGCTGGAAACCGTCATGCGCATCGCCGGCGGCGAAGCCCCGACGCCGCCGACGCGCTGGACCCCCGGTCTGGACTCCGGCGTGCAACAGATCATCGCCACCGCGATGGCCCGCAACCCGGATCGCCGCTTCGCCACCGCCCGCGCGCTTGCGGATGCGTGCGCTCGTTGGCTGGCGCTTGGCCGCGGGCGCTGAGCGGACCCCCGCCCTGCGGCGCCCCTTGACGCACGCCGCGGCATCGGGTTTCATGCCCTCCGCTTTGCACCGTTCGCCCGGAGTCTCTCGTATGGCCATCGACAAGGATGCCCCGCCGCCGCCGGATCTGACCGGCCGCAAGATCGGCTTCCTGACCATCCGCGAGCGCATCGCCATCGGCGGCTTCGGCGTCGTCTACAAGGCCATGGACGAAAAGCTCGGCGTCTTCCGCGCCCTCAAGATCATGCACTCCCACCACCTCCAGGGGCCGCGGTTGCGCGACCTGTTCCTCAACGAGATGCGCACCCTGGCCGCACTCGACGACTCCAACATCGTCAACATCCTGTTCGCCGTCGAAGAGCCGGATCTGCTCGGCTACGCGATGGAATACGTCCCCGGCGGAACTCTGCGCCGGATGCTCAAGGAGAAGAAACGCATCGGCCTCCACCAGGCCATCGACATCGCCGTCCAGGTCGCTTCCGCGCTGCACCACGCTCACACCCAGCCGGCACCGGTGATTCATCGCGACCTTACGCCGGAGAACGTCATGGTGCGCCCGGACGGCGTGGTCAAGGTGACCGACTTCGGCATCGCCCGCAAAGTCGACGAGCGGGCCTGGAGCTTCGCCGCGGGCGTGACCGGGAAACCGCGTTACATGTCCCCGGAGACCTTCGAGGGCATCATCACCACCTCCTGTGACATCTACGCGCTTGGCGTCATCCTCTACGAGATGATCAGCGGCCGCACGCCCTTCGAGGCCGGCAACTCGGTCGGGTATTACAAGCAGCACCGCGAACAAATGGTCGAGCCGCCCTCGCGGTCGATCCCGGACCTGCCGTGGAAACTCGAAGCGGTGATCCTGCGCTGCCTTGCCAAGCGCACCAGCAACCGCTACGAGCGCATGGAGGACGTGGTCGAGCAATTGCGGCTCCTGCAGGCGCTGATCCGCACCGGCGCCTTCACCTTGTTCTCGGCGCGCGAGCGTGAGCTGCAGTCGGCGCATCAGAACGCCTGGGCCGCCTTTGCCGCCGCCCGCTATGACGCCGCCGCGGAGGCACTCCAGCAGTTGGTCCAACTGGATCCGGAAAATGTCATCGCCCGCGAAGGCCTGGAACTCTGCCAGCGCAAGACCGCCGAGCCGACCGCGCTCGGCGCCGGCGAACTCGAACTGAGCTCCACCATGCGTCGCGGCCTGATGTACTTCGTCAAGGGGCGATTCCGGGAGGCCAAGGAGCATTTCGAAAAGGTCCTGGAGCGAGATCCCGCTCACGAGGACGCCCAGAACTTTCTCGGCCAGGCGAAGCTGCGCGTGCAACCGAGCGGTGAAGGCGACACGCCCGACCGCAGCGCCGACGAGTGCTTCGAAGAAGGCTGCCGGTTTCTCCATGACCGCAATTACGACATGGCGGTGGTCTATTTCGACCTCGCGTTGGAATTGGATCCGCAGCACGAGGGCGCCCGGGACAGCCGCGAAATCGCGGAACTGCGCGTGCGCGAAGTCAAGGCGGAGCAGAAGCGCCGGTCCGACAAGAAGCGCCGCGTCGAGACGCTGATGGCGGAAGGGCAGCAGTTGTTTCAGAGCGCCGCCTATTCGCTGGCGCGCGACAAGTTCAAGGAAGTGCTGGCGGCGGATCCGATGAACGCCGAGGCGCGCAAACAGCGCGTGCGCTCGGAAGAGAAACTGTTCGAGCTCGAACGGGCGCAAAAAAAAGAACAAGGCGAGAGTTCGGCCGACCTCGTGCGTGAGGGCCGGGAGTGCCTGGGTCGGCGCGAATACGCGCGGGCCGTGAGTCTCCTCGAACGCGCGCTCGCCACCCGGCGGGACGACGCCGAACTCGCGCGCTTGTTGACTCAGGCGCGCGCCGCGCACGAGAAGTGCGAGGGCGAGATCGCCTTTCACCGCAAGCGCGGCTATGAACTGTTCGACGCCGGCAACTACGAAGAAGCGCTGCCGTTCCTGCTGAAGCTGCGCGAACTGTCCCCCGAGGACGCCGATGCCGCCGCACGCGCGGGCCAGGCGGAGTCCCGCGTGGAGGCGCGGCGCAAGGCGCGGGAGATCGCCGAGCACATGCAACACACGTTGCAGCTCTTCGGCCAGGGCTTGTTCCGGGAAGCGCTTGCCGTCGCCGATCAGGCGCTCGCGCTCGACCCGCGCAGCGCCGATGCCCTGGAGTTCAAGCGCCGCTGCGAGGAAACGCTGGCCGCGCAGGCTCGCGCCATCGCGGCCGGCCAGCCCGCCCAGGCGGCGGAGGCGGCCCAGGCCGACGCGCCCGTGTCGCCGTCGACGCCGATCGCTCCGGAGGCGGCCCTGCCGCCGATGCTGTTGCCGGAACTGCCCCGCGGGCATTGCAAGTCGTTGATCTCCCGGTTGCGCGAGTTCAACCGCCTCGAACGCGCGCTCGACGAGACCACCCAGGGCAAGGGCAACTTGATCGTGGTCACAGGCGACTCCGGCATGGGCAAGACCCGCCTGTTGCGCGAGATCGTGCTGCAGAACAGCTTTCGCAGCATGTTGATCCTGACCGCCGAGTGCCCGCGCGACCTGGCCACCGCCCACCTGCCGTTCCGCTCGCTGGTCCTGCAGGCCTTTCGCCGCATCGAAACCGACCGCGATCTGTCCGTCCGGATGATGATGAAGTGGGCGCCGGAGATGTCCCGGCTGGTGCCGGAACTGCGCGAAAAGTGCTATCAGCTTCAGTTGCAGCCGATCCTCGACATCACCGCGGCACGGCAGGCCGAGATCCTGCGGGAATTCTGGTGCGAACTCGCGCAGGCGCGTCCCGTCGCCATCCTGATGGAGCGCCTGGAGTGGCTCGATCGAGGCTCCTGCGAGGTCCTGCAGAGTCTGTTGCCCCGGCTGCGCGAGCTGCCTCTGTTGGTGGTCGGCACGCTGACGCCGGAGAAGCGGTTGGAGAACAACGCCTTTCCGCGCTGGATGATCGACCTGCGCCGGGAACGCACCGTGGTTGAACTGACGGCCCAGGCGTTCTCGCCGGTGGACGTCGAAGCGTACCTGCGCTCGGCGCTGCACTGGGAGCGGCCGGATGGCGCCCTCGCGCGCGATCTGTTCACCTTGAGCGGCGGCAATCCCGCCAAGGTCGAGCGCATGGTCGGGTATCTGCTCGAACACCAGGTCCTGACCCGCGACGGGTCGCAGTGGATGCTGGCGGAGCGCGCGAGCGAGAGCCTGGACCTGGCGCTGGGCATGACCCAGGAGTTGATCCGCAAGCTCGGGTCGATGCAGAAGAAGCACCTGGCGGTGCTGCAGGCCGTGGCGGTGTTCCCGCGCACGGTCGGGTTCAAAGCGATCAGCCAGGTGACCGGCGTGCCGGACACGCAGTTGTACTATCTGGTGAACGACCTGGTGGGCGAACGTCTGCTCGTGGAGCAGGCGGAGAAGAACGGGACCTCGTACCGGGTGTTGACCGAGAAGCTGCGGGAGCACGTCTACCAGACGATTCCCGCAGAGGAGCGCGCACGGCTGCACGAGCGCGCGGCGCGCGGCATGGAAGCGCTGCTGGCCGAGCTCGGGGAGGACGCCTGCGCGGAAGTGGCGGGGCAGTACTTGCAGACCAACCAGGCCGACAAGATCGTGGAGTTCTCCCGTCGGGCCGGTGAACGCGCCCTCACGCGCGGCATGAACCAGGAAGCGCTGTCGCACTTCGACAAAGCGACCGACTGGCTGAATCGGGTGAAGAACAAGGATCTGCAGGTCGATCTGCTGGAGAGCATGGGACTGGCCGGCGTGCGCATGGGGCAGGGCGAGGTCGCCATTCGCCGCCTGCAGCAGGCGCTGAGCGGCGCCGCCAAGCGGATCGAGCGGGTGATTTCGATTCACCGCGTGCTGGCGACGGCGGCGCTGCGCCAGGACCGTTTGTCGGATGCCAGTCGCGCGCTCGAGACGGCCTTCAACACGTTGGGGCGCCGGGAACGTACCACCGATGTCGACGTCCACCTGCTGCTCGCTCGCAGCGCGCTCGCGCGCGAGGACTTTGCGCGCACGGAAGACCTCGTGGCGCAGGTCGCCGAACGTGCCCGGGCGGCCGGCCGCCGCGACGCGTCGGCGGAAGCGCAGGTTCTTCGCTCCCAGGCGTTGTTTGCCAATGGCGACTGGGACGGTGCGCTCAAGCTGGCCCAGGAGTCGGTCGCGGCGCTGGACAAGCTGGATCTGCGGCTCGCCGGCGCCGAAGCCCGGCTGGTGGTCGCCCGCATCCACATTGCCCGCTACCGCAAAGACGAGGCTCAGGAGGCACTGCAGGCCGCGCTCGCCGCCGGCCGCGCGATGCCGGATCCGTGGATCGAATCCGCGGCGCTGGTGGCGTTCGCCGACCACGCCTGGCGCACCGGGGAATGGACCTCGGCGCGCGAATGGGGCGCGCGCGGCGCCCGTCTGGCGCAGTTGCATGACGCGCCTCGGTTGCTGGCGCGCGCCTTGCTGTTGCAGGCGGAGTTCGACTTGCGTTCCGGCGATCTCGATGCCGCGCGCGAGAAGGCGACCGACGCCTTCATCCGCGTCGAACGCCTGGGGCTGCGCGAAGGCATGGCGTTGGCGAGCCGGGTGCAAGCGGAAGCCAATCTGCGCGCCGGCGCGAGCGACCGGGCGCTGCAGGACGCTCGCCGGGCTCAGGAGCTGGTCGAGAAGGGCGGGTTCGGCTCGATCCTGCCGTCGGTGGCGGCGATGTTGGCGGAAGTGCTCGCGGAACGCGGCCAGGCGGCGGAAGCCGAGCCGCTCGTGGTCGCGGCGCGCGAGGGCGCGAAGCGGTTGCAGGACCCGGGCGCGGACGCCGCCGTGCTGCGCGCGCAGGCGGCGGTGCTGAAATCCAAACGCAACGCCCAGCAGGCCGCGGCGGCCTATCACGAATCGCTCAAGGTCTTCGACAAGGCCGGCGACAAGCTCGCCTGTGCCGACGGTCGCCTGGTGTACGCCGCCTTCCTGCTCGATGCCGGCGGCAACGCGGCCACCCGCAGCGTCGCGGGCAAGAACTTGAAAGTCGCCCGGCCGGTGCTGGTCGATGCCGGCGCGCGCGCCGCCGTCGCCCGCCTGGATGGCCTGCTGGAACGCTGCACGGAAGAAGCGTAGTTCGGTGGCCCGACGATGCGCGGCACGTCGCGGCGCTGGTCGTCCGGGCGGTTTCGCTGCTGGGGACCCGATGCGGATCCGGTCGTATTCCGAGGCGCTGCGCTACCTGGCGCTGTTCACCGACTACGAACGCGGCGGCCGGGTGCTGCTGGGCCATTCGACCTTCCGACTTCGGCGCATGCTGCGGCTGCTGCGCGGACTGGGCGCGCCCGAGCGCGACTACCCGGTGGTGCACGTCACCGGGAGCAAGGGCAAGGGCACCACCAGCACGCTGATCGCGGCGCTGGCGCAGGCGCACGGCCTGCGGGTCGGGCTCTACACCTCGCCCCACCTGCAGGACCTGCGCGAACGCATCCAGGTGGACGGCCACGCGATTCCCCGCGCCGGCTTCACGCGCGCTCTGGACGTCCTTCTCGATGTTGTGCTGGCACGGGCCGCGGACGCCGCGTGGGTGCGCGAGGCGCTGGCCGGCAGCGGCAACGCGGCGCGTCCGATTGTGCCCGATCGCTTTCCCACTTTCTTTGAAATCACCACCGCCATCGCCTTGCTCTGGTTTCAGTGGCAACACGTGGACCTGGCCGTGGTCGAAGTCGGTCTGGGCGGGCGCCTGGACGCCACCAACGGCGTGCGCCCGCAGGTCGCGGTCATCACCCGGATCGAACTGGAACACACCGAGGTGCTCGGGACGACGCGCGCCGCCGTCGCGCGGGAGAAGGCCGGGATCATCAAGCGCGGCGTGCCGGTGATCACCGGGGAGCGACGTCCGGAAGCGTTGGCGGTGATCGCGGCGGCCGCGCGCGCGCGCGGCGCGCGCTTGTGGCGCCTGGGGCATGAAGTCCAGGCCCGTCACGTTCGCACCCTGCGCGGCGGCGGCGTGCGCGCCGACTTTTTCGCGCCGGGTCTGGCCCTGCGGCAGGCCCGGCTGGCCCTGCTGGGCACCCACCAGGCCGACAACGCCGCGCTCGCGGTTGCGACCGTGGCGGAGCTTGCCGCGCAGGGCCGGCTCGCGCCGCGTCGGCGGGTCCTGCTCGACGCGCTCGCGCGTACCGTGGTGCCGGCGCGCGTGCAACCGCTGATCGTGCCGGTGCGCGGAGGCGAACGCACCCTGGTCCTCGACACCTGCCACACGGCCGACAGCGCCAGGGCCCTGGCGGCTGCCCTGACGACAACCTGGCCGCGCGCGCCCCGCTGGCTGATCTTCGGCGCGCTCCAGGGCAAGGACATCGCCGGCATGTTGCGCTGCCTGACCCCGCATTTCGACCTGGTGCTGCTGACCCCGGTCGCCTCCGGTCGCTCCTGGGATCCCACGGCATTCGCCACCGCGCCCGGCGGCCCCCCACGCTGGCTGGCGCGCGACCTGCGCCATGCCCTGGCCTTTGCCCTCGATTGCCCCGAACCGTGGCGCGTGCTGGCAGTCGCCGGCTCGACCTATCTGGCGGGGGAGACCCTCAGCGCGCTCGATTCTCGCCAACGCGTGGGCGCACTGCGCCAATGATGGTGAGGCCCCCCCCGGCCCT
>JADLDQ010000447.1 GCA_020846575.1 Burkholderiales bacterium | reverse complement strand
CAACGCCAGCGGCACGCAGGACAACAACGAGCCGGGCATCGCCAACGTCACGCTCACGCTGTTGGATGAGAACGGCAATTTGCTCCCGGCCACCGTCACGACCGATGCCGAGGGCAATTATTTGTTCGGCAATCTCAAACCCGGCGTGTATGGCGTGCGCGAGACGCAGCCCGATGGCTATTACGATGGCCTCGACACGGCGGGCAGCGCCGGCGGCGTGGCCCAGAATCCGGGTGACCAGATCACCGGCGCGACACTCACGGCCGGCCGGGATGGCAAGAACTACGATTTCGGCGAACTCCCCGGCGGCGTAATCTCTGGCCATGTGTTCCGCGATGGCCCGCCGATCGCGCTGGACTTCGGCCAGAGCGCATCCGGTTTCGACGTGGAACCGGTACGTCCTGGCGTGCGCAGCCCGGATGATACTCCGCTGGCCGGCGTGACGCTCATCCTGGCCGATGGCCAAGGCAACGCGCTGCGCGACGCCAACGGCAACCTGATCACGGCGGTGACCAACGCCGCCGGCTTCTACCAATTCACCGGTCTCACGCCCGGCAGCTACAGCGTGCTGGAGCAGCAGCCCGGCGGGCTGACCGATGGCGTCGATACGCCCGGCAACACCGGCGGCATCGCGGCGAACAAGGGAAACCTGTTCTCGCCAGTATTGATCAACCTCAATCATCGCAACGATGCGATTGTGGGCATCAACGTGCAAGCCGGCACGGAATCGGTGGAGAACAACTTCAGCGAAGTGGCGTTTTCGCAACCGCCGCTATTGATTCCGCCGCCGGAGAACCGCCTGCCGCCCTTGCCGGAACAGGTTCCAGGCGGCGCGTTCCCGATCCGCTATTCGTCGCCCGCCGCACCGTTCCAGCCCGGGCCGCCGTTGAGCTACTCGCATTATTATGGCGGCGGTGCGGATGGCGTCCCGGGTTATAGCTGGCACTTGAGCGTCATCGACGCCGGCAGTCCGCGCGGCAATCATCGCGGCAACGGCGAAGTGCTGCCCGTTTCCGAACAGCGTTTCGACGCCTTCCAGGCCATGGGCGCGGAAATGGGCCAGTCGAGATTTGTGCTGCCCGTGAAAGGGCAGGCCGAGCCGCACGTCATTATCTTTGGCATGCAGGGGGCCACTCCCATCGCCGGCGAT
>JADLDQ010000139.1 GCA_020846575.1 Burkholderiales bacterium | reverse complement strand
TGATGCGCAGCCCGTTCAGATAGCGCGACTTGGTGCGACGCTGCCGCAACTGCGCCTCGATCTGGGGCCGCGAGCCGTGCACCAGTACCAGGCGGATGCCGGCGCTGTGCAGCAGGTTCAGGTCGTGGGCCAGCGCGACGAACTTTCCCTCGGCCACCAGTTCCCCTCCGAACGCGATGACGAAGGTTCGGCCGCGGAACGCGTGGAAGTAGGGCGCCGCGGCGCGGAACCAGCTGACGAAGGTCGAGTCGGATTGGAGAGCCATGAGGAATGCGGTTGAGGGCGGGCGCCTATTATCGGCTGGCGACGGCCGTGCGTGCGGGGGCGCTCGCTCGCCGAGGCGATTCCAGACCCGCGTGCCAAGCAGTCGGATCAACAGTCGCCTTGCAGCGCCTGCAGGGCTGCCAGCGCCGCGAGCGGCGCTGTCTCGGTGCGCAGGGTGCGCGGTCCGAAACGGATCGGCATGAATCCGGCCGCGGCGGCCCGATCGCGCTCCCCCTGAGAGAGCCCTCCTTCCGGACCGGCGAGCAGCACGACGGTCTGGCTGCGCGGGACATCGCCGAGACGGTGCCGGGCCTCGGGGTCGAGCACCAGGCGCTCGCCCTGCGCGGGGGCCCGCAGCAGCTCGTCCAGGGGAGCGATCGCGCCGATCTCGGGGATACGGTTCCTGCCGCACTGCTCGCAGGCGGCGATCGCAATGGCGCGCCAGTGCTCCAGGCGCCGGGCGGCGCGCTCCGCATCCAGTCGCACCACGCAGCGCTCGGTGAGCAGGGGCACGATCGCCGCGGCGCCCAGTTCGGTCGCCTTCTGCACGAGGTAGTCCATGCGCTCCCCGGCCGACAGCCCGACGGCCAGCCGTATCCGCAGGGGGGATTCGCGCTCGACGCCGGCGAAAGCGAGCGTGCGCGCCACCAGGCGCTCGTGACCCGCGCGCTCCAGCCGCGCGGCGTATTCGCCGCCCCGCCCGTCGAACAGGATCACCGCGTCGCCTTCGCGCAGCCGCAGCGCCGCCGCGTGCCGGCGTGCGGCCGCGGAGAGCGCCACTTCGCGACCGCAGGCGAGGTCCTCTTCGACGTGAAGACGGTGACTGGCGCGGGGATTCAGGCTCTTCATCGCGGAATTCTAGTACCGGGCCGGCTGATAGAATCCGCGCTTTCGCGCCCCCGCAAAGATGGATCCGACCCAGAGCCCGGCGATCCGCAACATCGCCATCATCGCCCACGTCGACCACGGCAAGACGACCCTGGTGGACAAGCTGCTGCGCCAGTCCGGCGTGTTCGCCGCGCACCAGCAGGTCGCCGAGCGAGTCATGGACTCCAATGACCTGGAACGCGAGCGCGGCATCACCATTCTCGCCAAGAACACGGCGGTGGATTTCGAAGGCACGCACATCAACATCGTCGATACGCCGGGGCACGCGGATTTCGGCGGCGAAGTCGAGCGCTCGCTCTCCATGGTGGACGGGGTGCTGCTGCTGGTCGACGCGGTCGAAGGGCCGATGCCCCAGACGCGCTTCGTGACGCGCAAGGCTCTGGCGCGCGGCTTGAAGCCGGTCGTGGTGGTCAACAAGATCGACCGCGACGGCGCCCGACCCGACTGGGTGGTGAACGCCACCTTCGACCTGTTCGACAAGCTCGGGGCGAGCGAGGAGCAGCTCGACTTCCCGGTGGTGTACGCCTCGGCGCTGCTGGGCACCGCCACGCTGGATCTCGCGCGCACCGGCGCCGACCTTCGACCGCTGTTCGAGGCGATCCTCCAGCACGTGCCGGCGCCCGCGGGCGATCCCGAGGCGCCGTTGCAGCTGCAGATCAGCAACCTCGACTATTCGAGCTACGTGGGCCGCATCGGCATCGGCCGCATCCGGCGCGGCCGCATGCGTCCCGGGCAGGCAGTGGCGGTGATCGACGATTCGCCGGAGCCTCGCAAGGGAAAGCTCGGGCAACTCATGGGGTTCCGCGGGCTGGAGCGGGTACAACTGGAGGAGGCGCGGGCGGGCGATATCGTGCTGGTGACCGGAATCGAGAATCTCGAGATCGGGACCACTATCGCGGATCCGGAGCACCCGCAGGCGCTGCCGGCTCTCAAGGTGGACGAACCGACCCTGGTCATGCAGTTCCAGGTGAACACCTCGCCGTTCGCCGGCCAGGAGGGCCGGTTC
Source organism: Burkholderiales bacterium (assembly GCA_020846575.1). Classification (GTDB taxonomy): domain Bacteria; phylum Pseudomonadota; class Gammaproteobacteria; order Burkholderiales; family SG8-39; genus JADLDQ01. The sequence goes on along the minus strand of JADLDQ010000139.1, from coordinate 18,151 downwards.
GTGACCAGCCGCCAGGTGCGCGAGCGGCTGCAGCGGGAGTTGCAGAGCAACGTGGCCCTGCGCGTGGAAGACACCCGCGATTCGGACATCTTCATGGTCTCGGGCCGGGGCGAGCTGCACCTGACCATCCTGCTGGAGAACATGCGGCGCGAGGGCTACGAACTGGCGGTTTCGCGTCCCAGGGTGCTGGTGCGCGATATCGACGGGGAGCGCTGCGAGCCTTTCGAGCTGCTCGCCGTCGACATCGAGGAACCGCACCAGGGTGCGGTGATGGAGGCGCTCGGCGCGCGCAGGGCGGAACTGTGCGACATGCAGCCCGACGGCCGCGGCCGGGTGCGGCTGGATTACCGTGTACCGGCGCGCGGGCTGATCGGTTTTCAGTCCGAGTTCCTGAATCTGACGCGCGGCACGGGGTTGATCAGTCACGTCTTCGACGGCTACGGGCCCATGCGCGCCGACATCCCGAGGCGCCGCAACGGCGTGCTGGTATCCGCCGAGGAGGGTGAGGCGGTGGCCTACGCGCTGTGGAAGCTGCAGGAGCGCGGCAGACTCTTCGTGAGCCCGGGCGAGCGCGTGTATGAGGGCATGGTGATCGGCATCCACAGCAGGGAGAACGACCTCGTGGTCAATCCGATTCGCGAAAAGCACCTGACGAACATTCGCGCCGCCGGCAAGGACGAGGCGATCCAGCTCACGCCCCCGATCCGCCTCACGCTGGAGCTCGCGGTGGAGTTCGTCGAGGACGACGAGCTGGTCGAAGTCACGCCAGCCTGCATCCGCATACGCAAGCGTCATTTGACCGAGAACGAGCGGCGCAGGGCCTCGCGCGCCGGCGCCGAGCCCCTGGCGGTGGACGCCGGCGCCTAGAGGCGCGGCGGGCGAACCGGAATTCCGCTTGCGCGGGGGAGCATAGCGCCGCACCGAATGGCCCCCGAAAGCGGTTGCAGAGCCATCTGACTCGATTTGCGGCGGATCGCCTCAGTCCGGGATACTTCGACCGCGTTCCTTTCCACCGCGACGTCCCCGGTGGGCCTTCCTAGGCCTATGATTTTCAAGGACAAATCTCCACAAGATCGTTTTTGGACGTTGTCCCCTGATATAATTTCTTTCTTGTCAGAAACATACGGGGGAGAGCGCATCCGCGCTCTGAGGGACGCTGCGAAACGGCGTGATGAAATCGTCCCGGTGTGCGGCCCGGCGCTCATCAGGCGGCCGGGAGCGACCTCATAAGAAAATCGGAAGGGATGGAGATGAAGCTTTGTCGTTACGGCAGAAACGGATTCAAAAAAGCCGGCATGATCGATGCTCAGGGCCAGTTGCGGGATCTTTCCGCGGTGCTTGCCAACGTCGATCAAGAAACCCTCTCGCCAAAGGGACTTGCGAAGCTGCGCAAGATCCGGGCCGAATCCCTACCGCTGGTTCGCACCAATCCCCGCTTCGGCGTCCCGTACACGGGTATCAGCAAGTTCGTCGCCATCGGCCTGAACTACAGCGACCACGCCCGGGAGACGGGGCAGCAGCCGCCGACCGAGCCGATCATCTTCTGCAAGTTCACCACCAGCATCAGCGGTCCCAACGACGACATCGTGACACCCAAGAACTCCAGCCGGCTGGATTACGAGGTCGAACTGGGCGTTGTGATCGGTAGCCGGGCGCGCTATGTGAGCGAGGAGCACGCACTCGAGCATGTGGCGGGCTATTGCGCGGTAAACGACGTGTCGGAGCGCGCGTTCCAGATGCAGTCATCCCAGTGGGACAAGGGCAAGGGCTGCGACAGCTTCGGGCCGATCGGGCCCTGGTTGGTCACCACCGACGAGATTCAAAATCCGCAGGCGCTGGACATCTGGCTGGACGTGAACGGCGAGCGGCGCCAGTCCTCCAACACTCGCAACATGATCTTTCCGGTCGCCAGGCTCGTCTCCTACTGCAGCCACTACATGACGCTGCTGCCGGGGGACATCATCGCCACCGGCACACCGTCCGGAGTTGCCCTGGGAATCAAGGACCACGATGCCTACCTGAAGCCGGGCGACATCGTCACGCTCGGACTGAAAGGCCTGGGCGAGCAGCGCCAGAAGGTCGTCCCATTCAAGGGCTGAGGCGGATCCGCCAGCCCGCGCCGCACCGTGGCGCGCCGGCCTGCGCGCAGGGCCGGATATGAAAGTGGCAGTGCTCGGCGCCGGGTTGCTCGGCACGGCGAGCGCCTGGTACCTGGCGCGCGCGGGCCACGAAGTGCTGGTCGTCGACCGGCAACCCGAACCCGGCCTGGAGACGAGCTTCGCCAACGGCGGGCAGATTTCCGTCGGCCATTCGGAACCCTGGGCGAATCCGGGCGCGCTCATGAAGCTGGTGCGCTGGTTCGGGCGCGAGGACGCGCCGATGCGGTTTCGCCCGCAGGCGGACCCCGTCCAGTGGCTCTGGGGCGCCCGTTTCCTCCTCGAGTGCCTGCCCGGCCGCAGCGCCCGCAATACCGCGCAGGTGTTCGCGCTGGCGCGCTACAGCAGCCTGCTGCTGCGCGAACTGCGCCGCCAGACGGGGATCGACTATCCGTGTTCGGAATGCGGGATCCTGCACTTCTTCCAGGATGCGGGCGAGCTGCGGCGGGCGGCGGCTGGAGCCGAGAAGCTGCGGCGGGCGGGTCTGGATATCGCGCCGATGTCGCCGGCGCAATGCGCCGCGCTCGAACCCTGCCTCGAGCGGGTGCAGCGGCATATCGCCGGGGGCCTTTATACCGCCTCGGACGAATGCGGCGATGCGCACCTGTTCACCGTGCGCCTGGCCGAGATGGCGCGCGGCGCGGGCGTGGACTTCCGGTTCAATGTGGGCGTGCGCAGGATCGAAACCGCCGCAGGACGGGTGACGCGCGTGGTCGTGGACGATGCGGCCGGGATCGAGGAATCGCTCCGGGCCGACGCCTATGTCGTCGCCCTGGGCAGCTACAGTCCGCTCCTGCTGCGCCCGATCGGCATCCGGCTACCCATCTACCCGGTGAAGGGTTACTCGATCACGCTGCCGCTTCGCGCCGCAGACCAGGCGCCCCGCGTCAGCCTCAACGACGATGCGCGCAAGCTCGTCTTCTCAAGGCTGGGCGAGAGCCTGCGCGTGGCCGGGACCGCCGAGCTTCACGGCTACGACACCAGTCTGGACGAGGCGAGGTGCGAGGCGCTGGTGGCGCGCACCTTCGAGCTGTTCCCGCGCGCGGGTCGTCCCGGCGAGGCGCAGTTCTGGACCGGACTGCGCCCCTCCACCCCATCCAACCGTCCCTGCATCGGCCGCGCGCGCTATGCGAACCTGTGGCTCAACACCGGTCACGGAACGCTGGGCTGGACGCTCGCCTGCGGTTCGGGGCACGCACTGGCCGAGCTGATGAGCGGCCGCAGGCCCGAGGTCGGGTTCGACTTCGTGGGGACCGGCGCACGGCAGCGCGCCGCCTGAGCGGCTGGCGCGCGCAACGCGGTGCGCGGCTGCGTGTCGGGAAGGAAGGCGCGCGCGCCGCGATCGCATCGCAGCGGCCGCGCCGGTGAGCGCAGCTTGCGAACGCCGCGCCCGCACGGCCTCGACCCGCTTCAGGCGCGCCCGGTCTTCTTCGACCCTGTGCCGGAAGCGACCAGCTTGGGTGCGGCCTTCTGTCCCACGGTGAGTTCGCGCACGAAGTTGGGCAGCGCAAACACCGCGTGGTGCGTCGCACCGTTGTAGTACTGCAGCCGGGCGAGGCCGCGCCGCGCGATGCGGCGATCCACCTCCGCCGCCGGGACCGCAAGCGGGTCGAGCGATTCCGAACACACCGCCATCGACCACAGGCAGCCGTACAGCGGTATGAACATCACGCAGGGTCGCACCAGCGCAAACACGCGTGCGAGCCGCTCGTAGTGAGCGCTCACGCGTTCCGGCAGCGAGACGGGCGAGCCCATGTGCAGGCTCAGTGCGCCCCCCGGGGCGAGCGCGCGCCTGCAGTCCCGGAAGAACGGCTCTTCGTAGAGCTGCGTCGCCGGCCCGATGGGATCGGGGAGGTCGAGCGCGATCAGGTCGAAACGCTCGCCGGTGCGGGCGATGAAGTCCAGGCCGTCCTGGATCAGCAGGCGCAGCCGCGGGCTGCCGAGCGCCCCGCGGTGGATCTCTCCGAAGTACTTGCGGGCGACCTCCACCACTTTCGCATCCAGTTCGACCAGGGTGACCTCTTCCACGCTCGGGTGCTTGAGCGCTTCCTCGGCCGCACCGCCGTCGCCGCCGCCGATGATGAGCACCTTGCGCGGCTGGGGATGCGCGACCAGAGCCGGATGGATCAGGTTTTCGTGGTAGAAGAACTCGTCGCGCTCCGATGTCATGAAGCAGCCGTCCAGACGGAACAGGCGGCCGAACTGGGGCGTGTCGTGCACCTCGAGGCTCTGGAACTGCGTGCTGCCTTCCTCGATGCGCCGGCTGGAACGGATGAAGAACCCGTAGTCCGGGTTCAGCTCCTCGTAGAGGTACTGGCGGTCGCGCGGCACCTCGTGACGGACGTGTTCCTCGGGCTGGAACAGCGCCATGAGTTCGTCCACCACCTGCCGCGCCCGCGACGAGTTGTCCTGGGTGTAGTTGCAGACGTAGACGTCGAGCGTGACTCCCTGAATCTCCGGCCAGGTGTGAATCGCGAGATGGGACTCCGCGAGCACCAGCGCGCCGGTGACTCCCCCGCCCTCGAAAGCGTGGAAGAGCTCACCTACGGCGGTGAGGCCGGAACGGTTGACGGAGTCGAAACAGAATCGACGCAGCGCCGCCGCGTCAGTCAGGTACCGAGCCTCTCCGCGGCACCGGTACAAATTGGCAACCACATGAATGCCGTCCAATTTGCATAAATCCCCACAGTCACGTTAGGACCGGAGTCACCGGCAGAGGAACTTCTGAAAGCCGGGAGCTGCACGCGAGTGAACTCACGGTGCAATCCCACTCCTCGCTGGGGTGGAGAGTCCGAACCGCATGCACCGCGCGTTCAGATCTGTCCGGTGATCTCCCCGATTGCCGCATCGATAAGCTTGCGGGCGATGCTGATTCTAGCAGGAAGCGCGGGCGGATTTCCACAGGAAAACCACTGCGCGTCCTCGATCTCGACGCCATCGATGCGGATTTCGCCGCCCGCGTGCTCGGCCAAGAACGCGATCATCAGCGAATGCGGAAACGGCCAGGGCTGGCTCGCGAAGTAGCGCAGGTTCGATATCTGCAGACCCACTTCTTCCTCGACTTCGCGGCGCGCGCACTGCTCGAGCGTCTCGCCCGGTTCGACGAAACCCGCCAGCGCGCTGTACACGCCCTTCGCGAATCTCGGCGAGCGCGCCAGCAGCAGCTCGCTGCCGCGCCGGATCAGGCACATCACCACCGGTGATATCTGCGGGTACGCCACCAGCCCGCAGCGCACGCACTCGCGGGAGCGCTCGCTGGCGCTCGGGCGGGTGGGGAGCCCGCAGGCGCCGCAGAACTGGTGCGTGCGGTCCCAATCCACGATCTGGAGTGCGCGCCCGGCCACGCCCAGCAGGTTCGGGGCCATTCCGGAGAACAGGGCGCGCAGGCCGCAGAACGTCCAGCCCGGCGGCGCATCGGCGCCCTGTTCGACCTCCGCCGCGAAGCAGTGCTGCTCGGCCAGCCGTCCCAGGTAGTGGACCCTCAGCGGCGCAAGGCCCAGGCTGTCCAGTGTCGCGGCGAGCGGCAGATCGGCCCGTTCATCGCCCTCTCGCACCAGCAGCTGGGAGCGGCGGAACACGAACCAGTGCGCCCGCTCCGGGTGTTGCTGCGGCGGCGCGAATCCCGGGAAGTACTGCTCGGGTTGCTCGAAGAACATGCTCACCGTGTCGGTTCCTGGAAAATCCTGTCCCTGACGACCGCGATCCCGGTCCTCGTGCGCCGCGGCGTCGAAAATCGGGGGCGGGTCGGGGCTCGCGTCTGCGGACTCTAACGCATGGCCTGCGCCGCCGGTGAGCCGCGCGCACGGGCGGCGCTCGCCGGCCGGCGCATGCGTCGTTGGCGCAGACGGCGCGTTTCCACGATAATCCACCGGGTTTCCGGGCGTGCCGCTGCAATCCCTCTCCTCCTCCTGCCGCGCATCATGTCTTTCCATCACTCAGGCGTGTCCGAAGCGCAGTCCGGCCCCGCGCCAGCGACGAGCACGCGCGACATGGCGAACGCCATCCGTGCGCTCGCGATGGACGCGGTGCAGAAGGCGGCATCGGGACACCCGGGCATGCCGATGGGCATGGCCGAGATAGCGGTGGCCCTGTGGACCCGCCACCTGCGTCACAACCCCGCCGATCCCGCCTGGCCGAACCGCGACCGGTTCGTGCTCTCCAACGGGCACGGCTCGATGCTTCTGTACGCGCTGCTGCATCTCAGCGGTTACGAGCTGCCGATGGACGAGCTGCGGCGCTTTCGCCAGCTGCACTCGAAAACGCCCGGCCATCCAGAGTACGGTGCGACCCCGGGCGTCGAGACCACCACGGGGCCGCTCGGTCAGGGCCTCGCCAACGCGGTCGGAATGGCGATCGCCGAGCGCGTTCTCGCCGCCGAATTCAACCGGCCGGGGTTCGCGATCGTGGACCACCACACCTACGTGTTCATGGGCGACGGCTGCATGATGGAGGGCGTGTCGCACGAGGCCTGCGCGCTCGCCGGCGCCCTGGGTCTGGGCAAGCTCATCGCGCTCTACGACAACAACGGGATCTCCATCGATTCGGAGAAGGCCGACATCCGCGGCTGGTACCGGGACGACGTGCCGCGGCGCTTCGAGGCGTACGGTTGGCACGTGATCCGCGACGTGGATGGACACGACGTCGACGCGGTGGACAAGGCCATCGGCCGCGCCCGCCGCGAGCGCCGCCGCCCGAGTCTGGTGTGCTGCCGGACCGTGATCGCCAGGGGCGCGCCCAACAAGGCCAATACCGGCGCGGCCCACGGTGCGCCGCTCGGTGAGGCGGAGATCGCCGCCACCCGCGCCGCCATCGGATGGCCGTATCCGCCCTTCGAGATCCCAGCCGCCGTGTACCGCGGCTGGGACGCGCGCGAGGCGGGCGCACGGGCGCAGAGCCGCTGGCAGCGCCTGTTCCGGCGCTACGAACGCCATCACCCGGTGCTCGCCCAGGAGTGGAAGCGGCGCAGCGCACGCGAGTTGCCCGGAGCGTGGAAGGAGTGCTGCGAGCGCCTGCTCGCGGCGGCCGTCGCGAAAGCCGAAACCGTCGCGACCCGCAAGGCCTCCCAGAACGCGATCGAGTCGCTCGCGCCCATCCTGCCCGAGCTGTTCGGCGGCTCGGCCGACCTGACCGGGTCCAACCTGACCTTCTGGTCCGGATCGCGGCCGCTGGCGCGCGAGGCGCCGCAGGCGGGCGGCAATTACGTCTTCTACGGTGTGCGCGAGTTCGGCATGTCGGCCATCATGAACGGCATCTGGCTGCACGCAGGCCTCGCGCCCTACGGCGGGACCTTTCTCACCTTCTCCGATTACGCCCGCAACGCGGTGCGCATGGCGGCGATGATGGGCATCGGCCCGATCTTCGTATACAGCCACGATTCGATCGGACTGGGCGAGGACGGACCCACCCACCAGCCGGTGGAGCAGGCCGCCAGCCTGCGGCTGATTCCGAACCTGGAGGTCTGGCGCCCCGCCGACTCGGTCGAGACGCTCATCGCCTGGATGTGCGCGGTGGAACGCGCGCTCGGAGGTGCGGGGCGCCGCGGCCCCACGGCGCTGCTGCTTTCGCGGCAGAACCTGCCGTTCATCGCGCGCGAGCCGGACACCCTGGCGCGGATCCGCCGCGGCGGCTACGTCGTCGCCGACGCGCCCGGCGCGAGGGCGCTCCTCATCGCGACCGGCTCGGAAGTGCAGCTTGCGCTGGATGCCGCGCGCAAGCTGGGCGAGCTGGGCATTCCGGCGCGGGTGGTATCGATGCCGTGTACGTCGCTGTTCGACCGGCAGGATGCCGCCTACCGGAACCAGGTGCTGCTGGCCGGACAGGAATATGCGATCGCGCGCGTGGCTGTCGAGGCGGGCGTGAGCGGCGGCTGGCACAAGTACCTTGGCGGCGCCGGCGCCGTCGTGGGGCTGGATCGCTTCGGCGAGTCGGCTCCGGCGAACGAACTTTTCCCTTACTTCGGTTTCACCGCGGATGCCATAGTGGACAGCGTGAAGGGTCTGCTCCGGAGCGCCTGAACCCCGTACCGCCGCGTCTGCAGGGGCGGCGCCGAGGGATGGCGTCCGGGCCGCCGCGCGCAAAGCGAAGCGGCGAGCGCCCGGGAACAGCGAGGCGCGAGGGGGAGGTTCCCTCGCATATTCAGATTCCCATTTCTTGGAGCCGAACATGACGATCAAGGTGGCAATCAACGGCTACGGCCGCATCGGGCGCAATATCCTGCGCGCGCACTACGAGGACGGGAGGAAGCACGACCTTCGGATCGTGGCGGTCAACGATCTGGGCGACGCCAGGATCAACGCGCACCTCACCCGCTACGACACCGCGCACGGGCGCTTTCCAGCGAAGGTGGAGGTGGACGGCGACCACCTGGTGGTAGCCGGCGAGCGCATCCGGGTGTGCGCGACGCGCAATCCCGCAGAGCTGCCCTGGAAGGACCTGGGCGTGGACGTGGTCCTGGAATGCACGGGGCTGTTCACCAGCAAGCACAGGGCCGGGGCGCACCTCGCCGCCGGGGCGAAGAAAGTGATCATCTCAGCCCCCGGGGGAAAGGACGTGGACGCCACCGTGGTCTACGGGGTGAACCACGCGAACCTCAAGTCCTCCCACCAGGTGATCTCGAACGCATCGTGCACCACCAACTGCCTGGCGCCCCTGGTGAAGGCGCTGGATGACCGCATCGGCATGACGAGCGGCCTGATGACCACCGTTCACGCCTACACCAACGACCAGGTGCTCACCGACGTGTACCACGAGGACCTGCGGCGCGCGCGCTCGGCCTCTCAGAACATGATCCCCACCAAGACCGGCGCAGCCGCGGCGGTGGGCCTGGTGCTGCCGCACCTGGACGGCAAGCTGGACGGCTACGCCATCCGCGTGCCCACCATCAACGTGTCGATCGTCGATCTGACCTTCGTCGCGCGGCGCGCCACCACGGTCGCGGAGGTGAACGACGCGGCGAAGGAGGCCTCCCGGACCGATCTGAAGGGCGTGCTCGAATACAACGACGAGCCCCTGGTCTCCTCCGACTTCAACCACAACGGCGCCTCCTCGGTGTTCGATTCCACTCTCACCAAGGTGTCAGGAGGCACGCTGGTGAAGGTCTCGGCCTGGTACGACAACGAGTGGGGTTTCAGCAATCGCATGCTGGACGTCACCGTCGCGCTCATGGCGGCGCAGTAGGCGCCAGGCCGTCGCACCTGCGCACACGCCCGTGAAGATACTGAAGATGACCGAGCTCGACCTGCGCGGCAGGCGGGTCTTCATCCGCGCCGACCTGAACGTGCCGCAGGACGATGCCGGGGCGATCACCGACGACACCCGCATCCGCGCCTCGGTGCCGGGCATCCGGCACGCGCTCCAGGCCGGCGCCGCGGTGATGGTGACCTCGCACCTGGGGCGGCCGCAGGAGGGCCAGCCGGAACCGGCCTCGTCGCTTGCGCCGGTGGCGCGCCGTCTCGCCGAGCTGTTGGGGCGAGCGGTGCCGCTCGCGGCCGACTGGACCGGCGGTGTCGCGGTGCGCCCCGGTGAAGTGGTGCTGCTGGAGAACTGCCGCTACAACAGGGGCGAGAAGAAGAACGACGAGGCGCTGGCGCGCCGCATGGCGCAGCTGTGCGAGGTCTACGTGAACGATGCCTTCGGCACCGCCCACCGGGCCGAGGCGACCACGCACGGCATGGCGAAGTTCGCCCCGGTCGCCTGCGCCGGCCCGCTGCTGGCCGCCGAGATCGACGCCCTGTCCAGGGCGTTCGAGCATCCGGCGCGGCCGCTGGTGGCGATCGTCGCCGGCGCCAAGGTCTCCACCAAGTTGCCCATCCTCGAGTCGCTCTCGGCCAGGGTCGATCGACTCATCGTGGGCGGCGGCATCTGCAACACGTTCCTGCTCGCGTGCGGCAAGCCGATCGGCCGCTCGCTCGCCGAGCCGGAGCTGGCGCAGGCGGCGCGCGCGGTGATGTCGGCGGTTGAATCCAAGGGGGGGAGCGTGCCGCTGCCGCAGGACGTGGTGACCGCGCCTGCGATCGGCGCCGAGGCCGACGCCGCGGTCAAGTCGGTCGATGCGGTCGGCGCCACGGACATGATCCTGGACATCGGTCCGAGGAGCGCCCAGGCTCTGGCGCAGATTCTGAAGGAGGCCGGCACCATCGTCTGGAACGGGCCGGTGGGCGTGTTCGAGCGCGAGCCGTTCGCCGGCGGGACGCGGGCGGTGGCGGAAGCGATCGCGGCATCGAAGGCCTTCTCGGTGGCCGGCGGCGGCGACACGCTGGCCGCGATCGCCAAGTTCGGCGTCGGTGACCGGGTGTCCTACCTCTCGACCGGGGGCGGGGCGTTCCTGGAGTTCCTCGAGGGCAAGAAGCTGCCGGCGATCGAGGTCCTGGAGCAGCGGGCGGCGGCGTAGCCATGCACGACCCCAGCGGGCGGTACTGCGCAGGGGCCGTGTCAGGGGTGCCGGAGCATGAGCTTGAGCCTCGCTGGGGTGCACGGCGAGTCGTGCACCCCAGCGAGGCCCTTCGATTCCCTCCAGATGAGGCCGGCGAGGCGCAGGCGCCGAGTGCCTGGCTCCAGGGCACGCCTTGCGGCCGTTGCTCAGCGTGCGGGCCTGGTTTCGATTCGCGCCTGCCGCGCCAGCTCCCGGTGGATGCGCGCCACGCGCTCCACCTCGCCCTTGGCGGGAAACCGCTCGTAGAAGCCCTCGGCACGGAACGCGCGCAGCTGCTCGGCCCAGGGGGCGAGGCGCTCCTCCCAGCGCGACACGCGGCCTTCGGCCGGTTCCGCGTCCTCGCGCGCGAGGTCGGCACACAGGCGGATCAGCGCCTTCAGGGTGACCGGGCGGGTGACCATGTAATTCGGGTGTCCCCAGGCGTCGGCGAACACGCGCTGGGCGGCCTTGAGGAAGTCGCGGATGACCCCGTAGTAGCGCGCCGCCTCCCGGGCGCCGCCGCCGGAGACCTGGATGCGGCGCCAGTCGCGGCTTGCCCAGCGGTGCAGCTCGTTGAACAGTTCCGCCTGGAGGATCCACTTGTCCTGCTGGCTCCTGCCGCCGAGGCGGTTGATCCGGTAGCGCAGCGGGCTGTCACCCTCGGCGTAGAGTGAGCTCACCAGGCGCGCCGCGAACCTGCGCTCGGGCGCGGCGAAAGACACCCGCTCGTACAGGTCCACCAGGTGGCTCTTGTTGATGCGCGTCGGCGTGGAGTTGATGATGACGAACATCTCGGTGGCGAAGTCCTCGCTGCGCCCGTCGAAGATGATGCAGGGCACGCCGATGGTGGCCGCGTCGCCGGGATGCTCGTGCAGGTAGAAGCGCAACGCCGCAAGCCGGTGCTGGCCGTCGATGATGAGGAATTTCGCCTGCGGCTCGGAGAGGTGGCCGATGCCCTCCACCCCCGGGAGCGACTGGAAGCGCAGCGTCTCCGCGGTGAACAGCAGCACCGTGCCCGGAATCGGCGGCTGGCTGGCCGCGGTCTCGTAGAAGTTCTTGAGGGCCTTCACCTTGGCGCGCGAGAGCGTGCGCTGGAAGGCCCGGTCGGTGCGCTCGATGCGGGCGATGAACTGGGCGATCTCGTCCTCGTGGGCGATGCGCGCCGGGGCGATCTCCTCGCCGTCGCCGTAGAAGCGGCTGATGAATCGCACCCTGTCGAGCAGTTCGCCGGCCGGGATGCTGCCGAAGTAGAAGATCCCTTCCTTCTGGCGGATCTGCGTCGCGAGCACGGAGTGGCCTCCCCGAAGTGCGTCTGATTTCTGCCGCCCGCGCGAAATATAGCCGAGTTACAGCCGAGTTGGAATCGCGGCGCTCGCTCGCCTGCGCCCCTTGATCCCCGCGCCGCGCGCCGGGGCGCTCGCACGAGCCGCTCTGGTAAAGTAGGTTCCCGATCGAAGGCCTGCCGTGACCTTGTCCGCCCTCGCCACGCCTTCACCACGGGGCGGGACGCCCCCGGCGATACTCCCCGAAAGGCGCATGCGAAGCACCAAGATCGTCGCCACGCTCGGCCCGGCCTCCGGCGAACCGGAAACGCTGCGCCGCATGCTCGCCGCCGGTGTGGACGTGGTGCGCCTGAATTTCTCGCACGGCGCCGCCGAGGACCACGTTCGCCGGGCGGACCTGGTGCGGGAAGCCTGCCGCCTGGTCGGGCGCACCGTCGCCGTCATGGTGGACCTGCAGGGTCCCAAGATCCGGATCGGCCGCTTCGAGAACGGCAAGGTGAGCCTCGCGCGGGGGGACCTGTTCACCCTGGACGCCGAGCGCGACCTGGGCGCCCAGGACGGCGTGGGCCTGGACTACAAGGAGCTGCCCCGGGACGTGGGGGAGGGCGACGTGCTCCTGCTCGACGACGGGCGGATCATGTTCGAGGTGGTCGAGGTCGAGGCAAGCGCGGTGCGCTGCCGTGTGGTGCAGGGCGGGGAGCTTTCCAACAACAAGGGCATCAACCGCAAGGGCGGCGGCCTGTCGGCGCCGGCGCTCACGCCCAAGGACATGGAGGACATCCGCACCGCGGCGAAGCTGCAGGCGGACTACGTGGCGGTGTCCTTCCCCAAGTCCAGCGCCGACATGTACATGGCGCGCCAGCTGCTGCGCGCCGCGGGCAGCGACGCGTTCCTGATCGCCAAGATCGAACGCGCCGAGGCGGTCGAGCCCGAGGCGCTGTCCGACATCATGGGCAGCTCCGACGGCATCATGGTCGCGCGCGGCGATCTCGCGGTCGAGGTCGGCGACGCCTCGGTGCCGGCGCTGCAGAAACGCATGATCCGCATGGCGCGCGAGAGGAACAAGCTCACCATCACCGCCACCCAGATGATGGAGTCGATGGTCGACAGCCCGGTGCCCACCCGCGCCGAGGTCTCGGACGTGGCCAACGCGGTGCTCGATGGCACCGACGCGGTGATGCTCTCGGCGGAGACGGCCACCGGCCGCTACCCGGTCGAGGTGATCGAGGCGATGGACCGCATCTGCGTCGAGGCCGAACAGACCCAGCCGCTCGCGCTGGACCAGGAATTCCTCAACCGGGTGTTCACCCGGGTCGACCAGTCGATCGCGATGGCGGCGCTGTTCACCGCCTACCACCTCAAGGTGAAGGCGATCGCGGCGCTCACCGAGTCCGGCGCGACCGCGCTGTGGATGTCGCGGCTCAACTGCGGGGTGCCGATCTACGCCCTCACCTCGCTCACCGGCACCCGCTACCGCTGCGCCATGTTCCGCGATACCTACCCGCTGATGATGAAGCACGTGGGTCACGACCGGGAGGAGCTGCTGCGCGCGGCCGAAGCCGTGCTGGCGGACAACGGGCTGGTGAAGACGGGCGACCTCATCGTGCTCACCATCGGCGAGCCCATCGGCAAGGCGGGCGGCACCAACACCATGAAGATCGTGAAGATCGGCGAAAACCGGCGCTGAGGAATCCGTCCTGGCAACCCTGCCCGCGCAGGGCGCTCCGGGCGCTTTTCGGCGGCGCGGCGGCAGGTAGAATGGCGGGACTCGCGGGCGCTTGCGCGCCGCCCTTCACAACGCGTTTGCGGAGAATCCCATGAGCGAACTCGCCAAGACCGCGCAGGCCATGGTCGCCCCCGGCAAGGGCATCCTTGCGGCCGACGAATCCACCGGCACCATCGAGCGGCGCTTCAAGAGCATCGGCGTCGAGAACACCGAGGAGAACCGCCGCGCCTACCGCGACCTGCTGTTCACCGCCCAGGGACTCGCCGAACACATCAGCGGCGTGATCCTGTACGACGAAACCCTGCGCCAGCGCTGCGCCGACGGCACGCCCTTTGCCGAGTTGCTCGCAAAGCAGGGCGTGATCCCGGGCATCAAGGTCGACACCGGCGCCAAGGACATGGCGCTGTGTCCGGGCGAGACCGTCACCGAGGGACTGGACGGGCTCGCCAGGCGCTGCGCCGAGTACGTCAAGCTGGGCGCGCGCTTCGCCAAGTGGCGCGCGGTGATCACCATCGGCAGGGACATCCCCTCGCCGGCCTGCATCGCCGCCAACGCCCACGCGCTGGCGCGCTACGCCGCCGTCTGCCAGGCGGCCGGCCTCGCGCCCATCGTCGAGCCCGAGGTTCTCATGGACGGCGACCACAGCGTCGAGCGCTGCGAGGAAGTCACCGAGTGGACGCTGCGCGAGGTGTTCGCGGCGCTCGCCTCGCAGCGGGTGGTCCCGGAGGAGATGGTGCTCAAGCCCTCGATGGTGGTGTCGGGCAAGGACTGCGCGCGCCAGGCGAGCGTCGAGGAGGTGGCGCGGCGCACGCTGAAGATCCTGCGGCGCACCGTGCCGGCCGCTGTGCCGGGCCTCGCCTTCCTCTCCGGCGGCCAGAGCGACGAGCGCGCGACCGAGCACCTGGACGCCATGAACCGCATCGGCGGTGCGCCCTGGAAGCTCTCCTTCTCCTACGGGCGCGCGCTGCAGCAGCCCTCGCTCAAGGCCTGGCGCGGATCGGCCGCCAACGTGGCCGCGGCCCAGGCCGCCCTGATCCACAGGGCGCGCATGAACGGGCTCGCCGCGACCGGGCAGTACCGGTCTGAGCTGGAGAAGAAGGCCGCCTAGCAGATAATCCGGCAGGCGTTGCGAGAGGCTAGACCGCGGGAGGCCCCGGCGGCGGCATCCCGAACGCCGGAGACCCCTGAACGTTCGCCGGCAGCGGTCCCGAGGGCCGCGCGAGGAGCCATTTTCTTCATGTCCAGTTCCCTGTACCAATCCTCGATCCGCAGCCTGCCGCTGGTATCGCGCGGCAAGGTGCGCGACATGTACGCGGTCGGCGAGCGGCACCTGCTGATCGTCACCACCGACCGCTTGTCGGCGTTCGACGTGGTGCTCGAGGACCCGATCCCGGACAAGGGGCGGGTGCTGAACGCGATGTCCAACTTCTGGTTCGCGAAGCTCGCGCACATCGCGCCCAATCACCTCACCGGCCGCGAGCCGCAGAGCGTGGTGAGCGGCGCCGACGAGGCCGCCCAGGTGAAGGACCGCTCGGTGGTGGTGAACAAGCTCAAGCCCCTGCCGGTCGAGGCGGTGGTGCGCGGCTACCTGATCGGCTCCGGGTGGAAGGACTATCAGGCGAGCGGCGCGGTGTGCGGGATCGCGCTGCCCGCGGGACTGCGCCAGGCGGACCGGTTGCCGGAAGTGATTTTCACCCCGGCGACCAAGGCCCCGGTGGGCGAGCACGACGAGAACATTTCCTTTCGAGAGATGTGCGCCGCAATCGGCGCGGAACTCGCCGGCCGGGTGCGCGAGACGGCCGTGCGGCTCTACACGCAAGCGTCGGACTACGCCCGCGGCCGCGGCATCATCATCGCCGACACCAAGTTCGAGTTCGGTCTGGACGAGGGCGGGCGCCTGGTGCTGATGGACGAAGTGCTGACCGCCGATTCCTCGCGCTTCTGGCCGGCCGACCAGTACCGCCCGGGGACCAGCCCGCCGTCCTACGACAAGCAGTACGTGCGCGATTACCTGGAGACCCTGGACTGGGACAAGAAGCCCCCTGCTCCCCGGCTGCCACCAGAGGTCATCGCGAAGACCTCGGAGAAGTACCGCGAGGCGCTGGAGCGGCTTTTCGGTACGAAACTGGCGGCTTGAGGAAGGAGCGAGAGTGCCAAACAGGAAAGCTCTGGTCGGCGTCGTCATGGGCAGCACCTCCGACTGGTCGGTGATGTCCCAGGCCGCCGGCATCCTCAAGGAGTTCGGCGTCAGCTACGAGGCGCGCGCGCTGTCGGCGCACCGCACGCCGGCGGCCTTGGAGCAGTGGATCCGCGAGCTCGAGAAGGACGGGGTGCGCTGCTTCATCGCCGCGGCCGGCGGCGCCGCTCACCTCGCCGGCGTGGTCGCCGCGCAGACGTCGCTCCCGGTGCTGGGCGTGCCCATGCCCTCCAGGTATCTGCAGGGCCTTGATTCGCTGCTTTCCATCGTCCAGATGCCCAAGGGTATCCCGGTGGCGACTTTCGCCATAGGCGAGGCGGGTGCGGCGAACGCGGCGCTGTTCGCGGTGGCGATGCTGGCGCTCTCCGACGAGCCGCTGGCAAGGCGCCTGGAGGCCTACCGGGCGAAACAGACCGAGTCGGTGCTTTCTGCAAAATTTCCCGACTGAACCCGAAGTCGCCGCCGGCGAGGCGCTGCCGGAGCCGCCCCCGCCCCCGCAAGTCGAGGTGGCGGGGCCCGAGGGCATCCCCCGCGCCGTCGAGATCCTGCTCGCAGGCGGCCTGGTGGCGTTTCCGACCGAAACGGTCTACGGGCTGGGTGCCGACGCCTCCAACCACGAAGCCCTGGCGCGGCTGTACCACGTCAAGGGCAGACCCAGGGCGCACCCAGTGATCGTGCACCTGCGGAGCGCGCAGGATCTCGATGCCTGGGCGCGCGACGTTCCGGCCGGCGCCCTTGCGCTGGCGAGGGCCTTCTGGCCCGGGCCGTTGACGCTGGTGCTCCAGCGCGCGGATCGGGTTCCCGAGGCGGTGACCGGTGGCCACGACACCATCGCGCTGCGCGTGCCGGCGCATGCGCTCGCGCGGGAACTCCTGGAAGCGTTCGCGGCCGCGAAAGGTACGGGAGCGCCGGCCGGGCTCGCCGCGCCCTCGGCCAATCGTTACGGGAAAGTGAGTCCCACCGCGGCGGCGCACGTGGTCGCCGACCTGGGCGCCGAAGTGGACCTGGTGCTGGACGGCGGGCCCTGCGAGATCGGCATCGCATCGACCATTCTCGATCTCTCGGGGAAGGCGCCGGTCATCCTGCGGCCGGGCAAGCTCGCCTCGGCCGATATCGAGCGGGTGCTGGGCAGGCCGCTGGAATCCGCCGGCGAGGCGCCGCCGCCGGCGCCCGGCACGCACCCGGCGCACTACGCACCGCGGGCGAAGCTCAAGCTCGCCAGCCGCCGCGAGATCATCGAGGCGCTGGTCACCAATCGCGGCCGGCGCATTGCGGTTCTGGCGCTCGAGGTGCCGGTGTCCCGGCTTGCCTCGGGTCTGGGCATCGTGATTCCGGCGATCGCCGCGCAGTACGCGCGCGCGCTCTACGCGAACCTGAGGGTGCTGGACGCGGCGGGCGCCGACATCATCCTGGTGGAGACCCCGCCCAGGACCGCGGCCTGGACCGCGGTGCACGACAGGCTGCAGCGGGCGGCCGCCCGTTGAACCACGAGGAGCGAGGGGCCGCTCGCCCCGCGCGCTCCCCGGGCTTCAGGGGAAACGGCGCCTTCTTCCCGGCGCGCGGGCGTTCTCGAACAGGGCGACCGGGGGTACTCAGACCTGCGGCTGCAGCGCCGCGTTCTTGCGCGCGATGAGCCGCACGAAGTTGTCCAGCGACAACAGGTGGGCGTAGGCCCGTCCCATCACGCCTTTCTTGATCAGGTTCTTGTGCTGGGCGGCGTTGAGGAACTCGAGCTTCTTCTCCTCCACCCGGTACATGCCGCCGAGGTTCGTAGGACCGCCCGCCTTCAACTGGGCCTGCAGGGTGAACGGCTCGAGCAGCGCGTAGTCGGCGAGGATGGCGCACATCTCGCGGGTGCGTTCGAGATCGGCCTCGTATTCGTTGAGCAGTTTCTCGATCGGCTTCCAGAGATCCAGTGCGGCCCCGTCCGCGCCGAACAGGGCCTCGCCTTCCTCGCAGACATAGGTCTTCTCGATGCAGATCAGCCGGTCGGACTGTTCGACCGAATTGAGCGTGACGCGCGCCATGCAGAAGGGGTAGCGGCGGATGTAGGCCGGCAGGTACACGCCCGCGTCCCAGGCGCCGCCCGCGAGGAACAGGTTCTCCTTCCCCGATACCCCCAGCACCGCCACCGGCGCGAAGGTCTTGCCGGAATCGGTCGACGTGAAGACCAGCGGGTAGTCGCGGCAGGCCACCGCGAACTCGCCGAAGCTGACCGGCACCGCGTTGGTGGCGCGAACGAAGTCCGGAAGTTCGCCCGGCGCGGGCAGGCGGACCCTCTGGCTCTTGTGCAGGGGGACGACTTCGCTGAAGCCGAAGGGCGGGTTGATCTGCATGCGTATCTGCCTCGTGGAACCGGGCATCGATGATAAGGGGCGG
>JADLDQ010000138.1 GCA_020846575.1 Burkholderiales bacterium | reverse complement strand
TGTAGACGCTACGGCTAGCCGAAGATCAGCTGCAAGCGCTTGTTTCCCAGCCATGGGATGCGCGGCTGAAGCTGTGCGAATCCGGCGGCCATCAGCAGGGGATTGTGGGCTCGTTTCTGGAAACTAACCTGAATATCGCGCTCGGTAATCATCACGTGTGCCACCGCGTCGATGAAGTCGCGGAAGATGTGCCGGGACTTGGCCGTGGCGTAGCCGTTGCCGATTTGCTCACCCAACACACGGTACAGAGAGCTGGCCATCAACGTGAGCTGCAGATCGCAGCTGACCTTCATGGCCACTGCGGAGGACAGGGCATCCATGTGAAAGAAATCCACCCCATCGGCGATGCCGTTTTCGATGATCATGCGCTGCGCGTAGCGGCCCATCAGGCTGACAGCCGAGCGCTGCAGCTGGTTGGTCAGCACGAAGGTGGGCTCCTCATGGCCCAGATCGGTGAGCGCAATCTGGCGGATCGGTCCGGCATAGTCGCGCAGCGTGATGCGCTGGTCCCAGATGCGCGGGGTACGGTAGGCGCGCGCAATGTTCTCCAGCTCGATGCGTCGCCAGGCTGAGGCCGGTAGCGCGCGAATCTGCTCGAGCAGTTTGGGGTCACGCCGGCGCAGCGTGATGAACTGCACCCCCTGCTCGTTGATGCGATTCAAGTTCGCATAGGTGGTGAGCTTGGAGTCGAAAACCAATTCCTCGGGTAGGTGTCCGGTGCGCTGCTTCCAGTAGTCCAAGAAGCGCAGGATTTCATCGTTTTGTTGTTCTTTACGCAGTGCAGCATTGGCATAGCAGAACACGCGCTTGCCGGCATCCTGGGCGAGGAACGCGAGCACACCCTTTTGCCGGCGGCTGCGCTTGGAAACGTAATGCTTCTGAAGCAGCGCATCCTCGCCGTGAAACGGGATGGTGTGAAAGTCCACGTCAAACGACACGCCATATCGCAGACCCAAGTGCTGCATCGCGTCAAACCAGCGATTCATCAACTGGGGGTAGGCCTGTGGGGGGATGCGGCAGCTGTACTGGGTGAGGAAAGCGCGCTTGGGCGGCACATTGAGCCCCGCGAACAAGGCCAGCCCCTCGTCGAACACCGAGCTCATGACGTGACTGTGGCGAGCCTTGCCAAAGAGCTTCAGCGCCAGAAGCGATCGCATCGCCTGGGCGGCCGGGACCTGGCGCGTGCCTGGAAAGCTCGATCGCTCCAGCATGCGCTCCAGAGGAATCTGCACCAAGTACGGCACGAACAAGAACAGACCGCCGAACTGGGTGCGAAATTGGCGCGGCGACAAGTCCAACTGCCGCACATTGGCCGGCGCGGCCGCCTCGGCTCTGACGGTTGCCGGACGCTCCTCATCGGCGCGGCGCGGTAGCTTGGCGAAGCCGGCCTGCTGGAGCAAGCGCGCCACCGCGGCCGGGCTCAAGCGTCGGCCTTGCTCCTGAAGCAGGCGGCTGATGTCGTAAATCGACAGGTTCTGCTTGCGTAACTCGATGACCCGCTCGCGCGTGGCGTCGCGCTTGGGGGAGGCCTGCGCACCCTTGAGCACGGGCAGGAAAAATGGGCGGTGCGGGTCGCGCCGAAACTCGTGGCACAGCACCCGAAAGCTTCCCGGGGTGTAGCCAAAGCGCGCGGCGACCTGGGCCGAGGGGTGCGCGTCGACGAAATATGCGCGCAGGGCTTCGTAGCGGCGGTGGGTGGGGTTGGCGGGTTCGAGGAAGACCCGCTTGAGCGTGCTGTCAGTTATCTCTTCAGGAGACTTACTTGACATACTGTCACTATGTCACTATAGCGATAGCATGTCAATACCTATTCCTCTGACTGAGGGCATCAGAAGCGGTTTCCTGGGACAACACCAACGTCCAGGAGGGTCGAGGGGGAGCGAGCTTCGCTGCTCAGCCGCCATAGTCACAGAGTGACCTAATAGCGGATATCTACCTATTAACTAACGATCAGAACGGGTAATAGCGGAGGAAAAGCCCGGCTTCAAAGGGAACGACCTATACTGCTCGGGCCGCAGACGTTAATCGCAGGGGGCTCGTAGGCATTCAGGCTAGCCGCCCGCGCCGATATGGAAGGGCCGCGAAAGCGGCACTTTCTTTTTCCGGCGCCACGCTCACGCTCCCCGGCACGGGCCGATGGGCGCGGCGACCGGGCGACGCGCGGCCCGCAGCGCACGCATCAGGCTCGGCGCTCGAACAGCGCCAGCGATTCGACGTGCGAGGTGTGCGGAAACATGTTCGCGGCGCAGGCAGCCGTCAGGCGATACCCCTGCGCGTTGACGAGCACCGCCGCGTCCCGCGCCAGCGTGGCCGGGTCGCAGGACACGTAGACGATGCGCTCCACCGGCCGGCCTTCGAGCGACTTCACCAGTTCGATCGCACCTTCGCGCGGCGGGTCGAGAATGACCTTGCGCGCCGAGGGCAAGCGCATGCACTCACCGGGATCGAAGAGATTCGCGACTTCGAAGCGGCACAGGTGCTCCAGGCCGTTCGAGCGCGCGTTCCCGGCCGCGCGCCGCGCGAGTCCGGCGTTGCCCTCCACGCCCAGCACCGAGGCCCCGCAGCGCGTCGCCGGCAGCGAGAAATTGCCCAGCCCGCAGAAGTAGTCCACGATCGGCTCCCCCGGCCGGGGATCGAGCAAGGCCATCACCCGGCGCACCAGCATGCGGTTGACTCCCTGGTTGACCTGGGTGAAATCGGTGGGCAGGAAGCGGATGGAAACCGCGAACTCGGGAAGCGAATACGCCGGCCAGGGTGTATCCGCCGGCCGCAGGGCTTGCGCCGAGTCGGGTCCCGCCGGCTGAAGCCAGAGCTGGAAGCCGGTGCTGTCGGCGTAACGCCGCAGTGCCTGCAGGTCCTGCGTCGAGGGCGGCGCCAGCACCCGAAGCACCAGCGCCAGAGCCTCAGCGCCGGCAGCGACCTCGATCTGCGGCAGCCGCTCGCGGATCGACAGGCCCTCGACCAGGCCGCGCAGCCCGGGTATCGCGTCCGACACGCTTCGAGGCAGCACCGGGCAGGTGTTCATGTCGGCAACGAAGCTCGAGCGGCGTTCGTGAAATCCCACCAGCACGCCGCCCTTCTTCGCTACCCGGCGCACCGACAGGCGCGCCCGTCGCCGGTAGTGCCAGGGTTCACCCTGGATGGGTGAGAGCAGCGCCTGCGCTCGCACCCGGGCGATGTGCCACAGGCAGTCCTCGAGCACGCGCTGCTTGGCCGCGACCTGGGCCTGCGGCTCCAGGTGCTGCAAGGAGCAGCCGCCGCAGACGCCGAAGTGGGGGCAGCGCGGCTCGACGCGCGCCGCGTTCGCGCGCAGCACCACTTCGACGCGGCCGGTCTCGTAGCTCGGCTTGCGCCTGGTGACCTCGAATGCCACCCGCTCGCCGGGCAGCGCGCCTTCCAGGAACAGCGCCTTGCCGCCCAGGTGCGCGACGCCGCGTCCTTCTCGGTCGAGGGACTCGACTTCGGCTACCGTCATGGCGCGGGATCGGTCCGGCGCGCCGCGATCATGCGTGCGCTCACGCCGCGGGCGACCCGGGAGATTCGCGCCAGGCGTCGAGGAATTCGCCCCAGTGCGGTTCGCCCGAGCGGCAGAGCGTGTCGCGCGCAAGTTCGATCTCCAGCCGGTAGCGCGCGGGATCGAGCACGCCTCGCAGGCGCTGGAAGCGCAGAAAGACGAGGTAGGTGTTGGCGGCGTCGGTTTCGCAGTAGCGACGGATGCGATCGATGCCGCCACAGAGCCACGCGCCCCACACCGCGGCGCCGTCCATGCCGAGCTTGCCCGGGAAGCCGCACAGCTTCGCGATCTCGTCCAGAGGCGCGCTCGCGCGCGGCTGGTACATCGCCAGGAGATCCATCAGATCCAGATGCCGCATGTGGTAGCGGGTGATGTAGTTGTTGAACCGGAACTCGCGCTCGTCCTCGCCCAGGTCCCAGTACTTGGGCGCCGCGAGGCCGTGCGCGAGCGAGCGGTAATGCAGCACCGGCAGGTCGAACCCCCCGCCGTTCCAGGACACGAGCTGCGGTGTGTACTTCTCAATGCCGTCGAAGAAGCGCTGCACCAGCGAGCCTTCGTCCTCCCCGGCGCTGCCCAGGGACCAGACGCGCAAGCCCTCGTCGTTCCGCAACGCGCAGGCGATCGCCACCACCCTGTGCAGGTGCAGCGGCAGGAAGTCGCTACCGGTCTGCGCGCGGCGGCGCGCGAACGCGAACTCGGCGACGTCGCGATCCGTCAGAGACGCATCCAGACCGTGCAGCGCGCGCAGGCCGGCGATATCCGGGATGGTCTCGATGTCGAAGGCGAGTATCGGTGTCATGGGGTAACCCGGAGCTTCGACGCCCCGCGCGCCCGAAGCAGGCGGGGCCGCGCGTCAGTCAGGGAATACGCCGGTGGAGAGATACCGGTCGCCTCGGTCGCACACCACCGCCACCCGCGTGGCGTTCTCGACCTGCGCCGCCACCCGCAGCGCGACCGCGAGGCAGCCGCCCGAGGAGATCCCGGCGAAGATGCCCTCCTCGCGCGCCATGCGCCTGGCCATTTCCTCGGCATCGGCCTGGCTGACGTTCTCCACCCGATCCACCCGCGCGCGCTCGTAGATGCGCGGCAGGTAGGCCTGCGGCCACTTGCGGATGCCGGGAATCTGCGAACCCTCGTCGGGCTGGCAGCCGATGACCTGGACCGCCGGGTTTTTCTCCTTCAGGAAACGCGACACGCCCATGATGGTCCCGGTGGTGCCCATGCTGGACACGAAGTGGGTGACGGTGCCGCGCGTGCCGCGCCAGATCTCCGGCCCGGTTCCCTCGTAGTGCGACAGGGGATTGTCGGGGTTGGCGAACTGATCGAGGATCAGGCCGCGGCCCTCGCGCTGCATCTGCTCGGCGAGGTCGCGCGCGGCTTCCATGCCGCCCGAACGCGGCGTGAGGATGATCTCCGCGCCGAAAGCGCGCATGGTCTGGCGCCGTTCCACCGAGAGGTGTTCCGGCATGATGAGGATCATGCGGTAGCCGCGGATGGCCGCGGCCATGGCGAGCGCGATGCCGGTGTTGCCGCTGGTCGCCTCGATGAGGACGTCGCCGGGCCGGATCTGCCCGCGGCGCTCGGCGCGCACGATCATCGACAGCGCCGGCCGGTCTTTCACCGAACCGGCCGGGTTGTTCCCCTCCAGCTTGCACAGGACCACGTTACCGCGGCCGGCTCCCATCCGCCGCAGGCGCACCAGCGGCGTTTCGCCGATGGTGTCTTCCAGCGTCCGGTACTCGGAGGAATCCAGGGGCGGCATGGCGCCGATGATAACCGATGCGGGCGTTCACCCGTGCCGGCTGCGGATCACTGCGCCTGCTCGAGCAGCCACCGGCAGTAGCGCCCGACGCCTTCCTCCACCGGGGCAAAGCGCGCCGAGTAGCCCGCCCGCCGCAGCGCCCCGATATCCGCCTGGGTGAAGTGCTGGTACTTTCCCTCCAGTCCCTCGGGAAACGGCGCGTACTCGATGCTGCCCCGCGAAACCAGCTCGCCGAGCGCGAGCGGCGCCTCGCCCTGGGCCGCGCGGCAGGCGTTCACCACCGCCGCGGCTACGTCGTTGAAGCTCGCGGCCTGCCCGGTGCCCACGTTGAAGATGCCGCTGCGGTCGGGGTGGTCGAACAACCACAGGTTGACGTTCACGACGTCCTCGACCGCGACGAAGTCGCGACGCTGCTCGCCGTCCGCGTAGCCGCCCGAACCGACGAACGGCCGCACCTTGCCGGTCGCGCGGTACTGCCGCAGGAAATGCCAGGCGACCGAGGCCATGCGTTCCTTGTGCTGCTCGCTGCGGCCATAGACGTTGAAATAGCGCAAGCCCGCGACCTGCGCGCTCGCCTCTGCCAGCCGCCTGCGAACCACCTGGTCGAACAGGAACTTCGAGTAGCCGTACACGTTGAGCGGGCGCTCGCACGCCCGGTCCTCGCGGAACTCGCTCGACCCGCCGTACACCGCCCCGGACGAGGCGTACACGAGCGGCGCGTCCTGCGCGATGCAGAACTCCAGCAGCGCCACCGAGTAGCGGAAGTTGTTCTCCATGACGTAGCGGCCGTCGCTCGCCGTGGTGTCCGAACAGGCACCCTGGTGGAACACCGCGTCGACCGCGCCGTCGAACTCGCCGGATTCCAGGCCCTCGAGGAAATCCCTCTTGTCGATGAAGTCCGCGATCTCGCAGTCGACCAGGTTGAGGAACTTGTCCGCCCGGGAGAGATTGTCCACCGCGATGATGTCGCGCTCGCCGCGGGCGTTGAGGGTGCGCACGAGGTTGGAGCCGATGAACCCGGCGGCGCCGGTCACGATGGTGTACATGGATTTCCCCGCTCGAATGCGCCGCCGCGGGCGTGGCGCCCGCCGGTGCGCCCGCCGGTGCGCCCGCCGGTGCGCCCGCGGCGCGCCTCAGCCGTCATCGTCGATGCTCCTTTGCAGCTCGTCCGGGTAGACCACCGCTGTACCGAGCTTTCCGACCACCACGCCGGCGGCGTGGTTCGCGATGCGCACGGCTTCGGGCAGCGGCGCGCCGATCGCCGTCATCACCGCGAGCACCGCGATCACCGTGTCGCCCGCACCGCTCACGTCGTAGACCTCCCTCGCCCTGGCGGCCTCGTGCCGGACCGAACCTTCCCGGTACAGGGTCATGCCCTCCTCGCTGCGCGTCACCAGCAGCGCGCCGACCCCCAGGTCGCGCCGCAGCTGCTGCGCCTTCGCCTCCAGCTCGCGCTCGTCGCGCCAGGCGCCCACGACCTCCCGCAGCTCGGCCCGGTTGGGCGTGACCAGCGCCGCCCCCCGGTAGCGCGTGAAGTCCGAGCCCTTGGGGTCGACCAGCACGCGCCGGCCGCGGCCGGCGGCCAGCTCGATCATCTGCGAGATGTGGGCGAGGCCGCCCTTGCCGTAGTCGGACATCAGCACCACGTCGCAGTGCTCCAGCATCTCGGCGTAATCGGCGAGCTTGCCCTGCAGCACCTCGTGACTGGGCGTGGTCTCGAAATCGATGCGCAGCAGCTGCTGCTGGCGCCCGATCACCCGCAGCTTGACGGTGGTGTCGATGCTGGCGTCGCGGTGCAGACGCGCCTGGACGCTCTCGGCGGCGAGCAACTGCGCGAGGCGCTCGCCCGCAGGGTCGCTGCCGACCACCGAGATCAGCGCCACCTGCGCTCCCAGCGCGGCCGCATTGCGCGCTGCATTGGCCGCGCCGCCAGGACGCTCCTCGGTGCGCGTCACCGCCACGACCGGGACCGGCGCTTCCGGCGATATGCGGCTCACCTCCCCGAACCAGTAGCGGTCCAGCATCACGTCACCCACCACCAGGATGCGCGCACGCTGGAGCGCATCCGCATCGAAGGCAAACGAGCCGGCCGCCTCCGGCTTGTCGCCCGGGGCGCGCTCCTGCTGAGTTCCTGCCGGCATGCTCTTCATACGCGTACGCTCACGGCGTGAGCTCGAACTCCTCGGTGCGCCTGGGCGGATAGGTCTCCCAGCCGCTGCACGCCGGGCAGTGCCAGTGGAACTGCCGCGCCTTGAACCCGCAGCGCTCGCAGCGGTAGCGCGCCAGGCGCCGGGTATGCCCGTGGACCAGGTTCTTCACCAGTTCCAGATCCTGCCGGCGCTCGCTGGGTGCGGCGAGAATCTGCGCCTCGAGCAGCCGGTCCAGGCCGAGCAGCGTCGGATTGCGCCGCAACTCCTCCTTGACGAGGTGGTAGGCGCGCTCCGGACCGCCGGCGGCCAGGGTCGATTCGAAGACCACGTCGAGCAGGTCGAGCGAAGGAAACTGGGCGAGGTAACCTCGAAGCAGCTTCAGGCCCTCGTCCACCGTGCCCAGCGCCCTGAAGCTCTCCAGCATCCGCCCCGCCGCCAGCGAGACATAACCGGGCTGCTGCTGCTCGATGCGCTTCCAGGTAGCAATCGCGCCCGTATGGTCCCCGGAGGAAGCGAGCAGTTCCCCGAGCTGCAGGTTGGCTCGCACGCACTTGCGGTTGGCCGCCAGTGCGCGCTCCAGGTTGGCGCGCGCCTGGGCAAAGCGCGAGTGCGTGGCATCCTGCGCGGCCAGCTCGCAGTAGAAGTTCGCGATCTCCTTGTGCCGGCTCTGACCCGAATCGCGTTCCAGCTCGCGCGCCGCGTCGATCGCCTTGCCCCAGTCCTTTTCCTGCTGGAAGATTTCCAGGAGCAGGCCGAGCGCCTCGCTGCGCAGCGCCGAGTCCCGCAGCGCGGACAGAACCTCCTCGGCGCGGTCCAGGAGCCCCGCCTTCAGGTAGTCCTGCCCCAGCTCGTACAGTGCATGCAGCCTCTGTTCCGCGCCCAGGTCGCTGCGCTCCAGCAGGTGCTTGTGCATGCGTATCGCGCGGTCGGTCTCGCCGCGCCGCCGGAACAGGCTTCCGAGGGCGAAGTGCAGTTCCACCGTTTCCGGGTCGGTGCGCACCACCTCGATGAAAGCCTCGATCGCCTTGTCCGGCTGCTCGTTCAGCAGGAAGTTGAGGCCGCGGAAATAGGAGCGCGGAAGCGCGCGCGACTCCAGCAGCAGGTGCTTCAAGTCGATGCGCGCGGCGAGCCAACCGAGCCCGAAGAACAGCGGGAACCCGAGCAGCCACCAGAATTCGAATTCCAAGTCAGAGTCCCGGTCCTGGATCCGGATCGCCCGGCTGCGGCCCGGCACGCGCCGTCCCGGGCTGCGGCTGGGAGCGCCGCAAAGCAAGTTTGAGGGAGGCGATCTCGCGCCGCTGCTGGAACAGGCGGGCGAGACACGCGCTCACCCCGAGCGCCGCTCCCAGTACGAAGAAGGCGAGCAGCAACAGCACCAGCGGCGCCTCCCAGTTCGCGTCGAAAAACAGGCGCAGCTGGACCGGAGTGGCGTTCTTGAAGGCGAACAGCAGCAGCACGACGAACAGGAACAGCCGCAGCAGCCAGCCGAGGTAGCGCCCCAGGGTCTTCATAACCGCGCGCCCCGCCGCTCACCGCGCGCGCCCCGCCGCTCACCCCGCGCGCAGGCGCGATCATCCGGTGGCGCCCCGCGCCATACACGCGCTGGCCGCGCCTGTGCGCAGGCCCGGCGCAGCGCCGATGCGCGCGTCCCGGCCGCCGGGGCAGCGCCGCGCGTCACGGCGACGGCAAGCGCATGCAGCCCACCGGCGTCGCTGGCCGGTTTCCAAGTCAGCGTACCGTTCGCCACTGTGATGCGCGCGCTCTGCATCCCTGGAACCGGGGGCGAAAAAGGGCCCGTGGCCCGTCCCGCATCGACCTGCTACGTCCGGTCCACGCGTTCGCGCAGTTCCTTTCCCGCCTTGAAGTGCGGAACGAACTTCTCCGGAACGTGGACTCTTTCGCCGGACTTGGGGTTGCGTCCCACCCGCGCCGGCCTGTGGTTCAGGTCGAAGCTGCCGAATCCGCGGATCTCGATACGCTGCCCGGCGAGCAGGCTCTGCGTCATCGCATCCAGGATCATCTTCACCGCGTATTCCGCGTCCTTCGCAACCAATTGCGGATAGCGGCTGGCGAGCCGTGCAATCAGTTCGGACTTGGTCATGGGCCGCTCGCTCCGCTCAGCCCTGCGCGTTACGGTTGTCCAGTTTCGCCTTGAGCAGGGCCCCGAGGTTGGTGCTGCCGGTGCTTGCGGCGGATTCGCTCTGGAGCCGGGCGACAGCCTCGTTCTCCTCGGCGAGCTCCCTGGCCTTGATCGAGAGGTTGATGGTGCGTGTCTTGCGGTCCACGTTGATGATCATGACCTTCACCGCGTCGCCTTCTTTCAGGTGCGTGCGCGCGTCCTCGACGCGGTCCCGGGATATCTCGGAAGCCCGCAGGTAGCCCTCGACATCCCCGTTCAGGACGATGACGGCCCCCTTGGCGTCGACGCTCTTGACGCTGCCGGATACCGTCGAGCCCTTTTCGTGGGTGGCCACGAAGTTGTTGAACGGGTCGCCTTCGAGTTGCTTGACCCCCAGCGAGATGCGCTCGCGCTCCACGTCGATCGAGAGCACCATCGCCTCGATCTCCTCGCCCTTGCGGAAGTTCCTGACCGCCTCCTCACCGGGCAGCGACCAGGACAGGTCCGACAGGTGCACCAGGCCGTCGATGCCGCCGGGCAGCCCGATGAAGATGCCGAAGTCGGTGATCGACTTGATCTGGCCGCGGACCTTGTCGCCCTTCTTGAAGTTCATCGAGAACTCCTCCCAGGGATTGGGCATGCACTGCTTCATCCCCAGAGAGATCCGCCGGCGGTCCTCGTCGATCTCCAGGATCATCACCTCGATCTCGTCGCCCAACTGCACCACCTTCGAGGGGTGGACGTTCTTGTTGGTCCAGTCCATCTCCGAGACGTGCACCAGTCCCTCGATGCCGGACTCCACTTCGACGAATGCGCCGTAATCCGTGAGGTTGGTCACCTTGCCGAACAGGCGTGTGCTGCTCGGGTAACGGCGGCCCAGGCCCACCCAGGGGTCCTCGCCGAGTTGCTTCAGGCCGAGCGACACCCGGTTCTTCTCGCTGTCGAACTTGAGCACCTTGGCGGTCACCTCGTCGCCCACGGAGAGCACCTCGGAGGGGTGTTTCACCCGGCGCCAGGCAAGATCGGTGATGTGCAGCAGGCCGTCGATACCGCCCAGGTCGACGAACGCGCCGTAGTCGGTGATGTTCTTGACGACGCCCTTGATGACCGCGCCCTCGGCGAGCGTCTCCAGCAGCTTCTGGCGCTCCTCGCCCTGCGAGGCCTCCAGCACCGCCCGGCGCGATACCACCACGTTGTTACGCTTGCGGTCGAGCTTGATGACCTTGAAGTCGAACTGTCGGCCCTCGTAGGGCGAGGTGTCCTTGACCGGCCGGATGTCCACCAGCGATCCCGGCAGGAAGGCGCGGATGCCGTTGGCCATGACCGTCAGCCCGCCCTTCACCTTACCGGTGATCACCCCGGCCACCATCGTGCCGTTCTCCAGCGCCTTCTCCAGATCGAGCCACGCCGCCAGGCGCTTCGCCTTGTCGCGCGACAGCCGGGTCTCGCCATAGCCGTCCTCCAGCGCCTCGATGGCGACCGACACGAAGTCGCCGACTTGAACTTCGACCTCACCGCGGTCGTTCCTGAACTCCTCGATGGGAATGAAACTCTCGGACTTCAGTCCCGCGTTGACCACCACGAAGTTGGTGTCCACGCGGACTACCTCGGCGGTGATTACTTCGCCCACGCGCATTTCCTTGCGCGTCAGACTCTCCTCGAACAGGGCGGCGAAATTTTCCTTGGGGGCTACGGCGGATGCTGCGGGGGCGGCGCTGGCCATGATGTCTCACTCGTGTCGCCTTCTCAGGCGGGTTGGTTCGTCTCCGGCAGTCAGCGAACGCCGTCAGCTCGGCGCGGCGCGCTCCTGCCACCCTGTCGCGGTCCGGTGGGTTCAGACTGGCGCGTGGCGGTGTCCGCACTGCGCGACCACCCCGCGACCATCTCCCCAAAACCGCTTTCAGTTCAAGCGCTTCTGCAGAAGCTCCGGCGACATCCGAATGCGACAGGCACTGCCTCAGATCGAATTCGCGGCCGGCTTCGAGGACGCATCCGCGTACCAGCCCAGGATGCGCTGCACCGCCTCCTCGGGGCTCATCGCGCTCGTGTCCAGCCACAAGGCCTCGGGACTCGGCTTCAGAGGCGCGACGCTGCGCGTCTCGTCCCTTTCGTCGCGCTCGCGCAGATCCTGCAAAAGGAGCGGCAGTGTAGCAACGATTCCTTTTTGTTTCAACTGTTTATGTCGCCGCTCGGCACGCGCCTCGGGGCTCGCGGTGAGGAACACCTTGAGTCGCGCGTCAGGAAAAACGACGCTGCCCATATCGCGGCCTTCGGCGACCAGCCCCGGAAGCCGGCGGCAGCGCCGCTGGCGCTCGAGCAGCGCCAGACGCACCGCCGGGCAGGCGGAGACACCGGAGGCGCACCGAGAGCATTCCTCGGTCCGGATCTCTTCGGTAACATCTTGATCTTGCAAAAGTATGCTCTCGTTCGTGAACACGACATCCAGACTTGCCGCGATCCCTTCGAGCCCCTTCACGTCCGCGAGCGAGATCCTGCGCCACAACGCGGCAAGAGCGACGAGGCGATAGAGCGCACCGCTGTCGAGGTAGTGATAGCCCAGCGAGCGCGCGACCCGCTGCGCCACCGTACCCTTGCCCGATGCGGAGGGACCGTCGATGGCGATGACCGGAACCGGCGCGTCCATGAGCGAATCCTCGAGGCAGTCCGCGGGCGCCCGCGCGATCCGGTGCGCGATCAGGCACCCGCCGCGGCGGGTGAGGCGATGCGCGCAAACACCTCGAAGTACGCGGGAAAGGTCTTGCGCACGCAGCGCGGCTCGTTGATGCGCACCACGACTCCTCCCAGCGCCGCCAGCGAGAAACACATCGCCATGCGATGGTCGTCGTAGGTGTCGATCGATGCCGGCTTCAGCGCCGCGGGCGGATCGATCGCCAGCCAGTCCGGCCCCTCCTCCACGCCCGCGCCCAGCTTGCGCAGTTCGGTCGCCATCGCGGAAAGACGGTCGGTCTCCTTCACCCGCCAGTTGCCGATGTTGCGCAGGCGGCTGCGCCCGCCGGCGAACAGCGCGAGCATGGCCGCTGTCATGGCCGCGTCCGGGATGTCGTTGAGATCGGCATCCAGGGCGCGCAGCCTGCCCTGTCCCGGCCGTGCGCCCGCCTCGATCCAGTGCTCGCCCATGCGCACCGCCGCGCCCATGCGCTCGAGAACCTCGGCGAAGCGCACGTCGCCCTGGAGGCTGTCGCGGCCCACGCCCTCGACCCGCACCGGGCCGCCGCCGTTGAGCCCGCTGATCGCGCCCGCGGCCAGGAAGTAGGAAGCCGAGGACGCGTCGCCTTCGACGAAGATCTCCCCGGGACTTCGGTAGCCGCCGCCGGGCACCTCGATGCGCCGCCACCCCTGCTGTCGAGCGTGCACGCCGAAACGCGCCATCATCGCGAGCGTCATCTCGACGTAGGGCTTGGAGACCAGGTCGCCGTCGATTTCCACCGTGCCTCCGCCGGATGCCGGCAGGGCCATCAGCAGCGCCGACACGAACTGGCTGGAGACATCGCCTCGCACCCGGGCGATCCTGCCCGCACCGCCGGCGCCGGATTCGCGCACCGGGCGGATCTCCAGCGGCGGAAAGCCTTCCCTGCCCAGATACGCGATGTCCGCGCCGATCTGGCGCAGCGCGTCCACCAGGTCGCCGATGGGGCGCTCGTGCATGCGCGCCACGCCGCCAAGGCGATGCCGCCCCCCCGAGAGCGCGAGCACCGCCGTGAGCGGCCGCAACGCGGTGCCCGCGTTTCCCAGGAACAGATCCGAGGAGGCGGCCGGGAAGGTGCCGCCCGCACCGCGAATTTCGTAGTCGCGACCGCCAAGCGGCTGGCAGGCGACGCCCAGGCGCGCCA
Organism: Burkholderiales bacterium; assembly: GCA_020846575.1. Lineage (GTDB taxonomy): Bacteria > Pseudomonadota > Gammaproteobacteria > Burkholderiales > SG8-39 > JADLDQ01. Next base: position 2,371 of record JADLDQ010000138.1, on the reverse strand, counting down.
GCGCATCGAGCATCACCGCGGTGTCCTCCGCGTCCAGCAGATCACGGACCACCGTCACGCCCTTGCCAAGGGCCGCGAGCAGCAGCACGCGATTGGAAATGCTCTTGGAGCCCGGCAGTCGAACCGATCCGGCGACACGCGCGATCGGTCCGATATCGAGGAAATCGGCCATGCGGGTTCAGGACCGCGGGCCGGAGCCCGCCGAGGGCGAGGCGCGCGGCGTAGCAGGCCTGGGAGGCTCGGGCGCCTCGCCCGAGGCGAGCCAGCGGCCGCGGGCCTCGCGCGCGCGGCCGAACACCGTATCGAGCGCCGCAGCGTCCCCGGACTCGAGCGCGCTGCGCAGCGCGGCCAGATGCTCCCAGTAGCGGTCGATCTCGGGCAGCAGCGCCTCGCGGTTGGCGATGCAGATGTCGCGCCACATTTCCGGATGGCTCGAGGCGATGCGCGTGAAGTCGCGAAAGCCCCCGGCCGCATAGGCGAGCAGTTCCTGCGCGCGCGGGTCCGCGGCTACCCTGTCCACCAGCGCGAAGGCGAGCAGGTGCGGCAGGTGGCTCACCACGGCGAGCATGCGGTCGTGCGCCTGGTGCGACAGTTCGAATACCCGCGCCCCGCAAACCTGCCAGGCCTCGCGCACCTGGGCGAGCGCCCGCGGCTCGGTCTCGGGCAGGGGCGTCAGAACCACGCGCCGCCCGCGATACAGGTCGGCGAACGCCGCGGCCGGGCCGCTGTGCTCGGTCCCGGCCACCGGATGCCCGGGCACGAACGCGCCGATGCGCGCGCCCAGTTCCGCGCGCGCCGCGGCGACCACGTCCGCCTTGGTGCTGCCCGCGTCGGTGACCACGGTGCCCGCTTCGAGGTGCGGCGCGAGCGCGCGCAGAACGCCGCCCGTCTGGCCCACCGGCATGGCCAGCATCACCAGCGTCGCGCCGCGCGCGCAATCGAAGCCCTCGGCGCACTCGTCGATGATGCCGCGCGAACGCGCCTGCTCCAGCGTGGCCCTGCGCCTGCCCACGCCCACGATCCGCCGGGCGTATCCCGCAGCGCGCAGCGCGAGCGCGAAGGATCCGCCGATCAACCCGACGCCGACCACCACCAGCGTGTCCAGGCGCCGCCTCATCGCCGCGCGAGCACCGCCGCCAGCGCATCGAGGAACAGCGCGTTCTCCTCGCGGGTACCCACCGTGACGCGCAGGTGATCGGGCATCTCGTAGCCGCCCAGCGGCCGCACGATCACGCCGCGCTGAAGGAGCCCCTCGAAGACCCGGCCGGCGCTCGGTCCCCTTGCGTCCGGTTCGAAACGCACGCAGATGAAGTTGCCGAACGAAGCGATGAAGGCGAGCCCGAGGCGGCGCAGTCCGTCCTCCAACTGGCGCATGCCGGCCGCGTTGGTCTGGAAGCTGCGCTCGATGAATTCCCGGTCCTCCAGCGCGGCGCGCGCGGCGGCGAGCGCGAGGTTGTTGACGTTGAAGGGCTGGCGCACGCGGTTGAGCAGATCGGCGACGCCGGCGTGCATCAGCCCGAAACCGACCCGCAGGCCCGCCAGGCCGTAGATCTTGGAGAATGTGCGCACCACCACCAGATTGGCATGGGCGTCCAGCCAGCGCACGCTGTCGTAGCGGGCAGCGACCGGCAGGTACTCGTTGTAGGCCTCGTCCAGCACCACCACCACTGCGGGCGGCACGCGCGCCAGAAACCGCTCGATCGCCTCGCCCGGGGCGAAGGTGCCGGTGGGGTTGTTCGGGTTGGCGACGAAGACGACCCGCGTTTCGGGAGTGATCGCGGCGGCCATCGCCTCCAGGTCGTGGCCGTATTCCCGCGCCGGCGCCACGATACTGCGCGCTCCGCGCGCCTGGATCGCCAGCGGATACACCGCGAACGCATGCCGCGAATACACCGCGGCGCGGCCGGGCGCGAGGAACGCCGAGGCCACCATCTCCAGCAGATCGTTCGAACCGTTGCCCACCACGATGCGCTCCGGCGCGACGCGGTAGCGGGCCGACAGGGCGGCCTTCAGCTCGAAGGCGTTTCCGTCCGGGTAGCGGCCGAGCTCGGCGATCTCGCGCTCGATCGCCGCGCGCGCCCGCGGCGACAGGCCGAGCGGATTCTCGTTGGAGGCGAGCTTGACGATCTTCGCCTCGTCCAGTCCCAGCTCGCGCGCCACCTCGGAGATCGGCTTGCCCGGCTGGTAGGGCGCGATCGCGCGAACGTAGTCCGGGGAGAACTCGCACAAATCCATGGTTCAGGCCTCCGCCTGGGGATAGGAGCCGAAGATCTTCACGAAGGGCGCGCGCTCGCGCAACTCGGCGAGCGCCTGCACGAGCGGCGGGTCCTCCTGGTGGCCTTCCAGGTCCACGTAGAAGTAGTACTCCCAC
>JADLDQ010000137.1 GCA_020846575.1 Burkholderiales bacterium | reverse complement strand
GCCAGAATCTCGCGCACTGCGGCCGCGGGGACCGGCCGCGGGAGAAAGGCCCGCGTGGACATGCGCGAGCGCAGGGCATCGGAGACGGACAGGCCGTTCATGCGTTCTCCCTGGAAATCCGCGCTAGTATCCGGACAATCAACCGGGTACGCACAAGGAGCGACATCATGCGGCATGAAATCCGGGTCGTGGCACTGGCCTGCGCCGTGGCCGGGCTGGCGAGCGCGGGCGCCCACGCTCAGGGGTTCGCGTCCAGGCCGGTGCGACTGGTGGTGCCGTGGGCGGCCGGCGGCACGGTGGACACGGTGGGGCGCGCCATCGCGCCCAAGCTCACCGAGATGTGGAAGCAGCCGGTGGTGGTGGAGAACCGGGCCGGGGCCGGCGGGAACATCGGCGCGGACGCGGTCACCAAGGCGGCGCCCGACGGACACACCATCCTGGTCGGTATCACCGCGCTCGCGATCAGCGCGGCGCTCTACAAGCAGTTGCCGTTCGATCCCGTCAAGGATCTCGCGCCGGCGAGCCAGATGACCGCATCGTTCACGGTGCTGGTGGTGCACCCTTCAGTGCCGGCGCAGAACGTACGCGAGTTCGTGGCGCTGGCGAAGTCGCAGCCGGGCAAGCTGAACTACGGCTCGACCGGTCCCGGTTCGCCGCCGCACCTCACCATGGAACTGTTCAAGAGCGCGACGGGCATCAATCTCCTGCACGTACCCTACAAGGGCGATGCATTCCAGATCCCGGCGCTGCTCGCCGGTGAGGTCCAGGCGGCGATCACGCCGCTGGCAGCGGCGATCGGGCACATCAAGGCGGGCAAGCTGCGCGTGCTCGCCATGACCGGGGCGAAGCGCTCGGCGGTGATCCCGGACGTTCCCACCGTCGTCGAGGCCGGGGTGCCGGGCTTCGTCGAGCAGGGCTGGCTGGGACTGTTCCTGCCCAGCGCCACGCCGCGCGAGGTGGTGAACCGTATCAGCGCGGATGCGGCGCGCGTTACCCACATGCCGGATCTGATCGCGCGCTGGCCGGGCTGGGGCTACGAGCCGGTGGGCGGAAAGCCCGAGGAGTTCGCGGCGCAGTACCGGCGCGACATCGAGCGCTTCTCCCGGGTGATCCGGGAGGCGAACATTCCGAAGCTCGACTGAGCCCCGATACGGGCGCATCGAGGTCGAGGCGCCTTCTATCCGGGCAGGGGACAGGGCGCTCGCTCGCCTGCCCCGCAGCCCCGCCTCAGAAGAACCGCTTCATCGCCTCCGGCGGCACCGTCACCCCGGTGGCGCGCGCCTTGCGCAGCATGTCCCAGTAGTAGCGGTAGGTTCCCATGTCGTGCATTTCCCCGCGGTGGCGCACCGGCCCCCAGCCGGCATCCTGCGCCGCGGCGAGGATCGCGGCCGCTTCCTGTACCTCGGAGAAGTCCGGCTTCATCGCGTCCACGATCGGCAGAATCTGCGCCGGGTGAATGGACCACATGCGCAGGAACCCGAACTCGTTGCGCGCGCGCCTCGCGTCCTGGAAAGTGGCGTAGGCGTTGCGCAGGTCCAGGCTGATGTTGTGCGAGGGCACGATGCCGCAGGAAAGGGCTGCCGCGGCGATCTCGGTCTTGGCGCGCGCGAGCAGCGCGTGTTCGAACTGCCCGGGCGAGCGCATGGCGGCAGCGGGGATGGCGCCGTGGTGCGCCGAGACGAAGTCCATCAGCCCGAAGTCCAGGGTCTGCATCCAGGGAAGTGCGGCGATCTCGCGCGCTTCGCGCAGCGCCCCATGGGTCTCGACGAGCACGTGGATCGGGATCTCCCGGCGCACGCCGTGGTGCGCGGCGACCTGCTGCACGTGCACGATCATCTCGGCGGCCTGCGCGCAGGAGGTGACCTTGGGCAGCGTCAGGTACGCGAGCAGGTGGCCGGCGCCCGAGACGAGGATCTCGACGTCGCGCCTCCAGTGGGGGTGCGTCGCGTCGTGCACCCGCGCGCCCGCCATGCGCTGGCGGTTTTCCGCCGAGTCGAGCAGCCGCACCACCATCTCGGCGTGGGAGGTCTCGCTGCCGGGTCGTGCGCCGTCCTCGCAGTCGCAGGTCACGTCGAACACCGGCCCCAGTTCCGCCTGCAGCTCGAAGCTGCGGCGGATGAGCTTCTCGCTGCCGGCGATGTGCTCGCAGCCGGGAATGATCGGGAAGGGCCGCTCGCCCCGGTAGGCGAGCGCCTCGCGCGGGTGGACGGAGGCCGCCATGCGCGCGCCCGCGTCAGCCGACCAGGTGCTTCACGCCGTCGCGCTCTTCCTGGATCTCCTTGAGCGTCGCGTCCATCTTCTCGCGGCTGAACGCATCGATCTCCAGGCCCTTCACCAGCTGGTACTCGCCCCCGGCGCAGGTCACCGGGAACCCGTAGACGATGCCCTCCGGGATGCCGTAGTCGCCGTTCGAAGGCACGCCCATGGTCGTCCACTTGCCGCCGGTGCCGCTCACCCAGTCACGCACGTGGTCGATGGCGGCATTGGCGGCGCTCGCCGCGGAGGACAGGCCCCTCGCCTCGATGATGGCGGCGCCGCGCTTGCCCACGGTCGGGATGAATACCTCGCGGTACCACTTCTCGTCGGCCACCACCTGCGCCGCAGGCCGGCCGTCGATGGTGGCGAAACGATAGTCGGGGTACATGGTGGGCGAGTGGTTGCCCCAGACGATCATCTTCTCGATCGCACCCACCGGCCTGCCGGTCCTGGCCGAGAGCTGCGCGAGCGAGCGGTTATGGTCCAGGCGCAGCATCGCGGTGAAGTTGCGCCGCGGAAGATCCGGCGCCGATTTCATCGCGATGTAGCAGTTGGTGTTGGCCGGATTGCCGACCACCAGCACCTTGACGCCGCGCCTGGCGGCATCGTTCAGCGCGCGTCCCTGCACGGTGAAGATCGCCCCGTTCGCTTCCAGCAGGTCCTTGCGTTCCATCCCCTTGGTGCGCGGGCGCGCCCCGACCAGAAGCGCGATATCGGCGTCCTTGAACGCCGCCTTGGGGTCGCTGCCGGCGCTCATGCCGGCGAGCAGCGGGAAGGCGCAATCGTCCAGTTCCATCATGACGCCCTTCAACGCGTTCTGGGCCTTCTCGTCGGGAATCTCCAGCAGTTGCAGGATGACCGGCTGATCCTTGCCCAGAATCTCGCCGCTGGCGATGCGGTACAGGATCGCGTAGCCGATCTGGCCGGCGGCGCCGGTCACTGCGACGCGTACGGTGGTCTTTGCCATGGTGTAGCTCCGTTGGGTTGGACGGGGACGCTCGCCTGTTCGCGAGCGCTGCCGAGAATCGCGGGTGTCGCGCGCCTTGAGGTCGTTCGCGAGGCGCGCCGCGCCGCGCTTGCCGCAGCGCACATCGCGCGAATTTTATCAGGGCCTCCCCGGTCTCGCGACGCGCGTGGCGGCGAGGCGGCCGGATGGCGCGCTGCCATCGCGCAACGACGAAATAGCACGCAAGCGCCTTCGCCGCCTGATCCACGTCAACGTTTTCCGAGGAGATCGAGTCACCCATCGCCGGCTGGCGCGAGCGTCACGCGACCCTCGCGCGCAGCGTCGCCCTCACCGGCGGGCGCGGGCAGGGTGGGTGGCCCCGCGTCTGGCGGCCAGAACCTCGTCCCGCGCGCTGCCGGCTTCGAATTTGTGCGGCACGAGAAGGGGCCCACCTGTATAATCTTCAAGCATTTCAACAACAACACTCCTGCGCCAGCACTGCGGAAGACCCCGATCCATGCCCGATACCGCTGCCAACAAACTGCGACCCGTCTGGTACAACGTCAGTCCCCGCAACCAGTCGGTGAATGCCCTGGTGTCCATCGGCCACCGCGCGAGCGGGGCGGTGCTGTTCTTCGGTCTGTTCTGGCTCCTGTACCTGCTGGATGCGAGCCTCGCCTCCGCCGAATCCTTCGATCGTTTCCGCTCGATCGCCGGGCACCCGTTGTCGAAGCTCGTGCTGATCGGTTTCCTGTGGGCCTTCCTGCACCACTTCTGCGCCGGCATCCGCTTCCTGTTCCTCGACATCCACAAGGGCGCCGACATCGGATCCGCGCGCAGGACCGCCGGCAGCGTGTTCGCCGTCTCCATTCTGCTCACCCTCGTCCTGGGGGTCGCGCTATGGTGAAGCGCACCGTCGTCGGCGCCCACTACGGCCTGGCCGGATGGCTCGCACAACGTGTGACCGCGCTGGTGATGGCGGTGTATACGCTGGTGATCGCGGCGGTGCTGCTCGCGCAGCCCGCGCGCGACCACGCCGCCTGGAAGGCGCTGTTTGCCCAGGGCTGGATGCGGCTCGCCACCATGCTCTTCCTCGCCAGCCTGCTGCTGCACGCCTGGGTGGGCATGCGCGACATCCTGATGGACTACGTCAAGTCGGCGGGGCTGCGCTTTGCGCTGCAGGTACTGGTGATCCTCGCCCTGGGCGCCTACGCGGGCTGGATGGCCGACATCCTGTGGCGAACCTGAGACGAACCCGAGGCGAACCCGAGGCGAACCCGAGGTAGGCCAGAGGCGGGTCCGCGCTCGGTGTGGTCCATTCACGCGCGACACGAAAAAGGAAGCGAAAAGTGAGTCTTGCGGTACGCACGTTCGACGCCGTGGTGGTCGGGGCCGGGGGCGCCGGCCTGCGCGCCGCGCTCCAGCTCGCGGAGGCCGGGCTGCGCGTGGCGGTGCTCTCCAAAGTGTTCCCCACGCGCTCGCACACGGTGGCGGCCCAGGGAGGCGTCGGCGCGGCGCTGGGCAACATGGGCGAGGACTCGTGGCTGTGGCACATGTACGACACCGTCAAGGGCTCGGACTGGATGGGCGACCAGGACGCCATCGAGTTCATGTGCCGCGAGGCCCCGCGGGTGGTGTACGAGCTCGAGCACTACGGCATGCCGTTCGACCGCAACGACGACGGCACCATCTACCAGCGCCCCTTCGGCGGTCACTCGATGAATTTCGGCGAGCGCCCGGTGCAGCGCTCCTGCTGCGCGGCCGACCGCACCGGTCACGCGATGCTGCACACGCTCTACCAGCGCAACGTGCGCGCCCGTACCCAGTTCTTCGTCGAGTGGATGGCGCTCGACCTGATCCGCGACGCGCAGGGCGAGGTGCTCGGCGTGACCGCGCTGGAGATGGAGACGGGCGAAGTGTCCATCCTGCAGGCGCGGGCGACCCTGTTCGCCACCGGCGGCGCCGGGCGTATCTACGCATCGACGACGAACGCCTTCATCAACACCGGCGATGGCCCGGGCATGGCGGCGCGCGCCGGCAGTCCTCTGGAGGACATGGAGTTCTGGCAGTTCCACCCCACCGGGGTCGCCGGCGCGGGGGTGCTCATCACCGAGGGCGTGCGCGGCGAGGGCGGTTACCTGCTCAACAAGAACGGCGAGCGCTTCATGGAGCGCTACGCGCCGAACCTCAAGGACCTGGCGAGCCGCGACGTGGTGTCGCGCGCCATGGCCACCGAGATCAAGGAGGGGCGCGGCGCCGGCAAGGACGGCGACTACCTGCTGCTCAAGCTCGATCACCTCGGACCCGAGGTGATCGACAAGCGCCTGCCCGGTATACGCGAGATCGCCATCAAGTTTGCCAACGCCGATCCGGTGAAGGACCCGATCCCGGTGGTGCCCACGGTGCACTACATGATGGGCGGTATTGCGACCAACTACCTGGGCGAGGTGGTGGCGCCCGCAGGCGGCAACCCCAACGCGCTCGTGCCGCGCTTCTACGCGGCGGGCGAGTGCGCCTGCGCCTCGGTGCATGGCGCCAACCGCCTGGGCACCAACTCGCTGACCGACCTCCTGGTGTTCGGCAAGGCCGCGGGCGACGCGCTGATCCGGTTTCTCGCGGCCAACCCGGGTACGAAGGATCTGCCCAAGGACGCTGCGGAGCGCACGCTCGCGCGCCTTTCGCGCCTGGAATCGCAGAAGGGCGGCGAAGCGGTGCCGGAGGTGGGGCGCGAGATGCGCCGCATCATGCAGCTGCACTGCGGCGTGTTCCGCTTCCCCGATACCCTCGCCGAGGGGGTGCGCAGGATCCGCGAGGTGGCCGACCGCGCGACTCGCACCGAGCTTCGGGACAAGTCGCGGATTTTCAACACGGCCAGGGTCGAGGCGCTGGAACTGGACAACCTGGTCGAGGTCGCGCGGGCTTCCATGGTGTCGGCGGCTGCGCGGCAGGAGTCGCGCGGTGCGCACGACCGGTCGGATTTCCCCGAGCGCGACGACCGGAACTGGCTCAAGCACACCCTGTGGTACAAGGAGGGGGACCGGCTGGAATACAAGCCGGTAAACCTGAAGCCGCTGACGGCGCAGACGATCGAACCCAAGGTGCGGACCTACTAGCCTTCCATGCTCGCCGCCATCGCGGGCGTTCACATCGCAGTGCGATGGCGGCGCGGGCGATCAGCGCGAGCAGCAAGGCTTCGGGATGCGGAGCGGATGAACAGCGAAATCCGGTCACAGCCCAGACAGGAAACAGCCTGCCTCGGCCGCGACCGCTCGACGAGCAGGCGAACACGGGAACCCCCAATGCACTTCAAGATCTTCCGCTTCGACCCGGACAAGGACGACAAGCCCTACATGAAGGACTACCAGATCGAGCTGGAGCCTTCCGACCGGATGCTGCTCGATGCCCTGGTGCGCATCAAGGAGCAGGACGAGACCCTGTCCGTGCGCCGCTCCTGCCGCGAGGGCGTATGCGGCTCGGACGCGGTGAACATCAACGGGCGCAACGGCCTTGCCTGCATCACCAAGCTCGCGGATCTGAAGGAGCCGGTCGAGCTGCGGCCGCTGCCCGGCCTGCCGGTGATCCGCGACCTGATCGTGGACATGACGCAGTTCTTCAATCAGTACCACTCGATCAGGCCCTACCTGATCAACGAGGACCCTCCTCCGGAACGCGAGCGGCTGCAGTCCCCGCAGGAGCGCGATGAGCTGGACGGCCTGTACGAGTGCGTGCTGTGCGCCTGCTGCTCCACCGCCTGCCCGTCGTTCTGGTGGAACCCGGACAAGTACGTGGGCCCTGCGGGCCTGCTGCAGGCCTACCGGTTCATCGCCGACAGCCGCGACCAGGCGACCGGCGAGCGGCTGGACAACCTCGAGGATCCCTACCGCCTGTTCCGCTGCCACACCATCATGAACTGCACCGACGTGTGCCCGAAGAACCTCAACCCGGCCCTGGCGATCGGCAAGATCCGCAGCCTTCTCGCCAAGCGCTCGATCTGAGGACCGGGGCGCGCAGCGGGCCGGGCCATGGATGCGGCGGAGTGGAACAGGCTGCGCTGGCAGTGCCGCCGCGGGATGCTGGAGAACGACCTGGTGCTGGAATGCTTCCTCGAGCGGCACGGCCCGTCGCTGGAGGGCGCGCGGCTGGCGGCGTTCAAGCGGCTGCTCGAGTACGGCGACGGCGAGCTGTGGCGGCTGGTGAGCGGCCGCGGCGAGGTCGCGGACCCGGCGCTGGCCGCGGTGCTCACCGAGCTGCGCGCCTGTTCTGCGGCCGGGCGCTCGCGCGCGGGGACGGATGCCGGGAGGCGTCCCGGTTTCAAGCGCAGTCAATGACGGGAGATGGCAATGAGCGGCAAGAAAGTCACGTTGAGCTACGGTGACGGAAAGACGGCGGAATTCCCGGTGCTGAGCGGATCGATCGGCCCGGACGTGGTCGACATCCGCGCTCTGTACGCCAAGACCGGCATGTTCACCTACGACCCGGGATTCCTCTCGACGGCGAGCTGCAACTCGACGATCACCTACATCGACGGCGACGAGGGCGTGCTGCTCTACCGGGGCTACCCGATCGAGCAGCTGGCGCAGCGCTGCGAGTTCCTCGAGGTCTGTTACCTGCTTCTGAACGGTGAGCTGCCCGACGCCGGGCAGAAGGCCGAATTCAACCGCGTGGTGATGCGCCACACCATGGTGCACGACCAGATCAACCGGTTCTTCACCGGCTTTCGCCGCGACGCGCATCCGATGGCGATTCTGGTGGGGATCGTGGGGGCGCTGTCGGCCTTCTACCACGACTCGCTCGATATCAACGACCCCGAGCACCGCAGGATCTCGGCGATCCGGCTGATCTCGAAGATGCCCACGCTGGTGGCGATGGCGTACAAGTACTCGAACGGCCAGCCGTTCATGTACCCGCTGAACCACCTGTCGTACGCGG
>JADLDQ010000136.1 GCA_020846575.1 Burkholderiales bacterium | reverse complement strand
GCAGATCGACACCGCGGTGCGCTCGATGAAGCTCGGGGCGTTCGACTACATTCCCAAGCCCTTCGACCCCGACGAGCTGAAGCGGGTGGTGAGCCGGGCGATGGAGCGCCGCGCGCTGCTCGAGGAGAATATGCAGTTGAAGAGCGAAGTCTCCTCGCGCTACCGCCTGGAGAACATCGTCGGCCAGAGCCCGGCGATGCAGGCGGTGTACCGCCTGATCGCCAAGTGCGCGCCTACCAACAGCACGGTGCTGCTCACCGGCGAGAGCGGCACGGGCAAGGAGCTGGTCGCCCGCGCCATCCACTACAACAGCCTGAGAAAGGACAGGCCCTTCGTGCCGGTGGACTGCAATACGCTCTCCGAACACCTTCTGGAGAGCGAGCTCTTCGGCCACGTGAAGGGCGCCTTCACCGGCGCGGTGGCCGGCAAACGGGGGCTGTTCGAAACCGCCCAGGGCGGGACGCTGTTCATGGACGAGATCGGCAACATCCCGCTCTCGACCCAGGCCAAGCTGCTGCGCGTCATCCAGGAGCGGGAATTCCGCGCCGTCGGCGACACCCGCGTCCAGAACGCCGACATCCGGCTCGTCGCCGCGACCAACAAGGACCTGAAGGCGATGTCGGCCGGGGGCGCGTTCCGAGAGGACCTCTTCTACCGCATCAACATCTTTCCCATCCACGTCCCTCCGCTGCGGGAGCGGCACGACGACATCCCCGCCCTGGTCTACCACTTCCTGCGGACCTTCAGCCAGGAACTGGGCAGGAAGCCCCCAGCCGTCTCGGAGGGCGCGATGAGCCTGCTCGCCGGTCACGCCTGGCCGGGCAACGTCCGGGAGCTGGAGAACGCGGTGCACCGCGCGCTGATCCTCGCGGGGGACGACACCATCCGGCGCGCGCACCTCGCCGGCATCGTCGAGCCCTCGGCCGGCGCCGAGACGGATGCGCCGCGCACCAGTGACGAGCTGAAACGGGTGAAGAAGATCGCCCGCGAGAAATCGGTGGAGGACATCGAACGCGCCTTCGTGCTCGAGGCCCTGAAGCGCAACGACTGGAACGTGACCCGCAGCGCCGAGGACACCGGCATGTTGCGGGCGAACTTCCAGGCGCTGATGAAGAAGCACGACATCCGGGTGCGGGACATCGAGCGCGGCTCGGGAGAAGCGCCCGCCGCTTGACGCCCCATCCGATGTACATATAATGTACATCCCTTCGGAAATCCGGGAAGCGCGAACATGGCTGCCGCAGTCGAGCGGATCGTGGTGCAGGCCACGCCCGAGGAAAAGCGGGCGATCGCGGCGAAGGCAAGGAAGCTCGGCCTGCCGATCTCGGAGCTGATGCGGCGCGGGGCGAGCGCCTACCGGAGCGGCGAGGCCGACGACGAGCTGGGCACGCTGGCCGATGCCGCGAAGGCGGCGGCCGAGCGCGCCGCCGCTTCCATCGACGCCACGCTCGCCTTCATCGAGGCAAGCGAGCGGCGCATCGCCGAGATGGAAGCCCGGGCCGCGGGCGGGCGCAAGGGCGGCTGATGGGCGTCACCGAGCGCGTCTGGGCCGCGCTGACCTCGATGATCAAGCTCGAGGACAGGGTAACGCGCCAGAGCGAGGCGCTGAAGGCTCAGCAGGCGAGGATCGAAAGCCTCACCGAGCGCGTCATCCGGCTGGAAGCCCAGCTCGAGCTGCTCACCACGGCGGCGGCGATCAGGCGGCTCGCCGGCAAATGAGCCGCGGGGAGGCCGCGCGGCCGCCTCGGTTTCCGACCCGCGGCCGCCTCGGTTTCCGACCCGCGGCCGCCTCGGTTTCCGACCTTCGAGATGAGCGACAACGCCGCCCGGGTCCTGGCTCGGTTTCCGGCCGCCAGCCGCCTCCGCTTGCGGCCCCGGACCGCCCTCAGTGCCGGGCCTCCCCGGTCTCCTCTGCTTCCTCCCAACCGGTGAACATCGCCTTGTAGTGCGCGCTCGGCGTGTGCCCGAGCGCGCCCATATAGGCATGGATGATGATGTAAGACACGAAGAAGATGAAGATCAGCACGTGGATCGTGTCCACCACGCGGATGCCGCCGAAGAACTCGATCACCCCGGAAAACATCCGGGTATCCCACAGCACCACCCCGGTGAAGAACTGCACCGGCACCAGGATCATCATCACCACCTGGTAGGTCATGCTCTGCACCGGGTTGAACTTGCGGTAGGCGCTGATGTGGAACGGGTTCGGGTCGCCCTTGAACAGGCCGTAGCCGTAGTACTGGAGCTGGCGCATGCTGCCGCGGAAGTGCTCCATCGGGTTGAGCTCGGGGTGGTAGACGCGGATCTTGTCGGTGAACAGGTAGAACCCCAGCCACACGAAGAAGTTCGCGATCAGCACGAAGCCGATCCAGTTGTGCCACTGCACCGCAGCGCGGAAGGGCATGAAGTCGAACACTCCCACGTAGCGGATCTGCAGACCGGTGACGATCAGCGCCACGAAGCCCGCCGCGTTGACCCAGTGCCAGACGCGCACCGGCAGGGGATGGACGTAGATCTTCTTCATCTGGCCGGCTCCTTCACGCTCATTTCCCGGGTGCCCGGGACGCGCCCGGCCCGGACGGACCGCCCGAGGCTTCGCCGCCTGCCGCTGCGCCGGCCGCCGCCCGCGCGGCCTCGGCCTGCAGCCGCAGGTGCCGCCGCACCATCCATCGCAGCATCTGATGGCCGACCGGGACCGCCAGTCCGCCCAGGACCGAGAGGACGAGCAGCAGGTCCAGCAGCTTGATGCGGGTGCCGCCGACCGCGTAGAAGCCGCCCATCGAGTCGACCGAAAGCACCGAGGTGAGCACCTCCTTCTGCACCTCCTGGCGCAGCGGCCTGCCGTCCACGCCGATGATCGACACGCTCACGTTCTGGAACGGGTCGGCCCCCTGGCGGTGGCAGGTTTCGCAAGTGCGCAGGGCCTGGGACTTGTCGGCGAGCTGGTGCGCCTGTACCCCGGTGCGGACCTCGAGCCGCCCGCGCAGCGTGGTGCGCCCTTCCCCACGGTCGCGGTTGATCTCGCGCAGCACGTTCCACAGCTCGATCGCATCGATTCCCTTGCCGTCCTTGTCCGCAGCCGCGAGGCGATTCTCCAGCTCGGCGTTGCCGTCGCCCTCCGCGACCCGCGCCTGCGTGCCGCTTTCCACCAACCGCAGGTCCACCTTGCGCTCCGCCGCCGGCGAATGGCAGGCCGCGCAGGCGATCACGTCCAGGTGGCGCGCCGCGTTGGGCAGCCAGCGGGCGTGCACGTCCGCTACCCCCTGGTGGCAGCCAAGGCAGGCGGCCTTCAGCCGGTCGCTCGCACCCGCGAAGCCGATGTCGTGGGCCCGGTGGCAGTCGGCGCAGATCGGCGCCGCGCTGTGCCCCAGCTTGCCGCGGGCGGTGCCGTGCATGCTGGCGGCGTAGGCATCGAAGATGGGCTCGTGGCACTTGCGGCAGGACACGCCGCTGATCGACGCCAGCGCCGCTCTGGCCTTCACCGAGTGGGGATTGTGGCAGTCGGTGCAGACCGGCGCGGCGTCCACCCCGCTCTTCAGCAGCTTTTCGTGCACGCTGCCCTCGTAGAGCTTGAACTTGTCCTCGTGGCAGTTGCGGCACACGCCGGTGAAGGCGAGCGAATGCTCGCGGGCGGTCTTGAACTTCTTCGCCGGGCCCGGGTGCTTGGCCACGTCCACGTCGGCGTGGCAGCCGGCACAACCGGCGCTCGCGTGCACCGACTGCGCGAAGCTCGCACCCAGGACCTGAAGGGAGAGTTTTTCGCCGCTGGCGAACTTCTTCTCCATGCCCTCGAAAGAGTGGCAGGCGAGGCAGGTGTTGTCGGCGTCGGAAAGCTTTGCCACCGTCTGGGCTGCAGCCTTCGCCTCGGGCGCGGCGGCGACGACCGTGTGCGCCGCCGCGGCCAGACCGAGGAACGCCGCGATCAGCGCACCCAGCCGCGCAGTGTTCCCCCGATTCTCAAGACCGTTTCGCGTCAGGGCCGGATCCATTCGTCTTGCCTTTCTCGCATGTCTCCCTAGGCCGTGGGCCCGGAGGTTCGAGACCCAGGCCGTCGCCGGCAACTCCGGCCGTGATGCCCGAGGGTAGGCCGCCGGCCACAGCACGCCCGAACGCAAAGTACCCCAGGGGAAGATCCCGCGGGCGCCCTGCCGCGCCGCAAGGGACCGGGTGCCCTTCTTCACTCGCCTCTATTCTCGCCCGGACGCAAGGCCTGCAACCCGACATAGATCAACATCCCGAGCCCCACGAAGGGAAAGGCGATCACGCAGGCGAGGGCGATGAAGGGCGCCGCGACCAGCACACCTGCGTGCCGCAGCACCGCACCCACCCGGCGGACCGAGGCCTTCTTGCGCCAGTTCCCGGTGGCGGTCCAGACCAGCATCCCCATGCCGACGACAGGAAACGCGAGCATATAGGCGAGCCCGATGAACGGAGCCGCCAGGAACAGGGCCAGGTTCCGCAGCGCCGAAACCGGGGCTGCCGGCGCGGTTGCCGCCTCTTGCGGTCTGGCTTCCACGACCGGAACCGCTTCGACGCGCGCCGCAGCGGGGATGGCCGCCGGCGCGCCGATCGCCGCCGCGATACCGGCGGCGGTCCCTGCCAGCGCCTGGCGGGCGCTCGCCTCGATCATCGCCGGAGACAGCGGTTTGTTGAGGAAGCCGCTCACGCCGATGTTCCTCGCTCTCGCCTCGTTCTCGCTCGTTCCGTAGCCGGTGACGATCACCACCGGAATCCAGGGGCGCCACGCCTTGACCTTCTCGGCGACCTCGATACCGTCCATGCCGGGCATACGGATGTCGGCATAGACCAGGTCGTAGTCCTCGCGCATCAGCTTCGCGAGCGCTTGTTCGCCGTTCTCCGCGGTCACCACCGCGTAGCCCTTTGCGGCGAGCACGCGGCCGAAGCTCTTCGCGACCACCGGGTCGTCGTCCACCACCAGCACTTTCTTCAGCAGGGCAGCCATGGCATTTCTCCTAGTTGCAAGCGACGGGAACGCCCTGCGTTCCCCGCGGGCCCGCGCTTGCGCCCGCCCGCCGCTTCTCTTCGAATTCCTGCGCGGAGCCGTCTTTGCGCAGAGCCCATCGCTTCTCCATCACCGCGCCCCGCGTGGCCTGGATCACTTCATCGGGCGGCACCGGCTTGGAGAGGTAATCGCAGGCGCCGAGCCGCACCGCCTCCTTGGCTGTCTCCAGCGTCGGGTAGGCGGTGATCACGATCACCTGACTCTCGGGCCACCTGTCCTTGATCTGCCGCAGCACCGTCATGCCGTCCATGCCCGGCATGCGCAGATCGAGCAGCACCACGTCGAAGCGGTCGGTCTCCATCGCCTGGAGCGCCGCCTCGCCGTTTTCGGCAAGGCGCACGCTGCAGTGAGCGTTGGAGAGCACCCGCAGATGGCTGCGACGCACCACGTCTTCGTCGTCCACCACCAGGATCCTGGGTTCGGCGTTCATCTGGGTTACCTCCTTCGTCCGTTCTTGTTGCACTCGACGCACTCGAGGCACGCGATGCAACGCCCGTACCAGAAACAGGCACAGGCTCTCTTGTCCCATTCAATCAGGAGGTTAGGAGAAGGGCTAGAGCTTGGAAGCGCACGCGAATGCAGAAGTATTGGCGCCCAAGTACATTCTGTTCAGGCAGCCACGGCCAGGATTCAGAAACTTGTCTTGGCCTTTCAGGGGATTGGACGCGCGCTGCGGCGATGGAAATCTCATGCACCCGCACTGCGCGATAGCGCGAGCGGCGGCAGGCGCCGGGCAGCGAGCGGGGCACAAGAGGGTTCACCGTGTGGCGGTGAGCCTGGACCTCCGGCGCGGCCGCCAGCGCCGGGATTGCGCTTACTTGTGGGAGTGATCCCCTGCAGGCATGCCCGCAATAGGTCGCACCGGCGCCATGACTTCGAGCGAGGTCCGTTTTCTGTCCGGCCCCTCGAACACCAGCGTGATCGGCACCGTCTCGCCCGCCTTGAGCTGGCGCTTGAGGTCGAGCAGCATCACGTGGTAGCCGCCCGGTTTGAGTTCGACGGCGCGGCCCGCGGGCAGATCGACCGCCGCGACCGCACGCATCTTCATGATGTTGTCCACCAGGATCGACTCGTGGATTTCGGCCGTACCCGCGACGGGCGAGCGCACCTGCACCAGTCTCGCGTTCCTGGCGGCGGTCAGCAGCATGTAGGCGCCGCTCACCGGCTGCGCGGGCACCGTGGCCCGCACCCAGGGTTCCTTGACGCTCACCTGAGCGAACGCACCCGGCGCCGCGGCAAGCATCAGTGCGATGCCGAACAGCAGGTTCTTCAAGTCGTTCCCCTCGCCGCGGCTAGGCGCCGGCGCGCATGAGCGCACGCAGGTCGGCCAGGCACTGCTCGGCGCTCTGGTCATAGCGCAGCATCAGTCGCAGCCGGCTCTGGTCGTCGTACACGTAGGTGAAGGCCGAATGATCCACGGTGTAAGTACCCTGCCCCTGCGCCTTCTGGTAGAAGGTGCGGAACTCCTCGGCCACCTTCCTCGTACCCTCCGGGTCGGAGCGCAGCCCGAGAAACGAGGGATCGAACGCCTCGGTGTAGGCGCGCATCAACTGCGGCGTGTCGCGCTCCGGATCCACGGTGACGAAGATGACCTGCAGCCGTTTGCCCTCGGCGCCCAGGGCCTTGCGGACCTCGGCCGCGCGCGCAAGCGAGGTCGGGCAGACGTCGGGGCAGTGGATGTAGCCAAAGAACAGCATCACGTAGCGGCCGCGGAACTCCGAGAGGGTGCGTTCGCGCCCGTCGGGGTCGGTCAGGCGGAAGTCCCTGCCGAAGCTCGCACCGGTCACGTCGATGCCGTTGAACTTCGGGCCTGCCGGACTGCAGGCCGGCAGCAGCAGGGCGAAGGCGGCGAGGAAGCCGGTCAATACGAAGCCGCGCACGACGCCATTCCTGTACACGCGCTGCGCACGGCCGAAATCGGCAGCGCAGCCTGAGGGAAAGTGGACGCGGGTGAGAACACCCGAAGTGCTCGTTACGGGCGCTCGAGCACCAGCGTACCGAGACTCGCCTCGCCCCCGGAGGGCACGGGAATGGAACGGTCGCGATAGCCCGGCGCAGCCACTCGGATCTCGTACTCGGCGCCGGGCTCCAGGCCGGTGAACTCGAAATCCCCGTAGCTGTCGCTCTCGGCGCTCACGGTTCGCGCACCGCCCGACAGTTCCACGCGTACGCCCGCCGCCGGCTCGTCGGGGCGGTCCGAGTACGCGACCTCGCCGGCCACACAGCGCCCGGGCAGACGCAGGTATACGAGCGCGGGCTTCATCCCGGTCTCGGGACGCAGGGTCTGTGCACGGTCCGAGCGGCGCGCAGCGGACACCGCGCTCGCCGGGTCGTCCGCGTCGCCGAACACGAGCGCCTGGGTCGGACAGGCTTCCACACAGCGGGGCTCGCGCCAGCCGGCATCGAGCAGGTGCGCGCAAAGGGTGCACTTCTGCGCAAGCTTCAGCTCTTCGTTCCAGGAGATCACGCCGTAGGGGCAGGCGTCGGCGATCTCGCGCTGTCCCCGGGCCTTGACGGGATCGATGATCACAATGCCATCGGGCCGGCGGATCACCGCACCGTCTCTGGCCGCCTTCAGGCAGCCGGGGTCCTCGCACTGCTGGCAGGTGATCGGCAGGTGGGAGACGGCGACCAGCGGATAACGGCCGCGCTCGCTGGTGTCGATGCGGATCCAGGCGGGACCCGAACGGGGTTGCGCGGCGGCGATGGGCGCGTGGTCGTTGCCCCCGTGCTCGTCGCGGCAGGCGATGTAGCAGTTGTGGCAGCCGTTGCAGCGGCCGGTGTCGATGGCAAGCGTATAGCGAGGCATGCTCAGTCCGTGGAGGGAAGGTCTCGGAGGATGGCGCTGCACTGCGTGGCGGCGGAGCGCTGCTCGATGGGTCGCGGGTTGGGGCTGCGCGCAGACCCGCAGCCCATCGGCTTGGGTGCAAACCTGCGGGCAGCGGACTTCGAGACGGGCGGGTTGACGTGCTTTTTCAGCCGTTCCATTTCTCGATTTCGATCAGGCAGGAATTAGGCGCCATGCCGGCGACGTTGCTCGAAACCTGCCGCCCCGGCGTGAGCAGCGCCACGCAGCCGCCGCGATCGGGCGAGCGCGGGTTGCCGTGCTCGATGGGATCGTAGCGGGTCGAGGAGATGTAGGAATGCACGACGCCGGGGCGGACGCGCTCGGTGAGCGCCGCCGCGCACAGCACCGAGCCGCGCTCGTTGTACAGGCGCACGATGTCCCCGTCGGCAATGCCGCGCGCCTGCGCGTCTTGCGGGTGGATTCGCGCCGGCCACCAGGCGCGGCCGTCCTTTTTCACGCGGTGCCCGCGGATCTCGTCCAGCCACTCGAGGTGCTTGTCGTAGTGCGTGTGGAAGGAGAAGCGCGGATGCGGCGAGACGAGTTGCAACGGGTAGCGCGTCGCCGCAGGCGAGCGGTGACCTTCCCAGCTCGGAATGTACTGCGGCAGCACCGGTCGCTCCGGATCGCCTGGCATGAGCCGCTCGAGGCTTCGCGCCACGAACTCGATCTTGCCGCTGTCGGTGCCAAGCTCCCCACCGCGATCGGTGCCGCGCTTCGGATTGCTCGGGTCCGGGGTATCGCAGGTGCGCCCTTCCGCGAACCAGCGCAGCGCCGGCGTCGAGCGGTAGGGCTGCGGCGCGTTGATGATGTGGTAGCCCTTGCGATCGAACTCCTCCCACGAAACGCGCTTCGGGAGATCCGAGAGGTCGAAGAACTTGCGCGCCCAGTCCAGTTCGGTGTTGCCCTCGGTAAATTCCTCGCCCAAACCCAGGCGCGCGGCGAGCTCGGAATAGATGCGGTAGTCCGAGCGCGACTCCCACAGCGGCTCGATGCACTTCTTCATGCGCACCACCACGCGAAAGTTGCAGCCCGAGGAGCCGTGCTTGGTCTGGCCGCCCGGCTCGGCCCACTCGCCGATGTCGTCGCGCTCCAGCTGGGTGCAGGCAGGCAGGATGACGTCGGCGAAGCGCGTCTCGCCCGACCACCAGCAGTCCTGGTTGACCACGAACTCGAGCTTGTCGCTCTGGTACATGTTCACCCACTTGCTGGTGTCGGTCATGGTGCCGAAGAAGGAGCCGCCGTAGCGGTACCAGAGCTTCACCTCCGAATGCCCGGGCATGGGATAGGTGAAGGGCGTGAACTGCTGCTCCAAGGTGCGGTTGCACAGACCCTCGCCGCGCCAGGAAAACGGAGGCGTGAGGATGGCTTCCGGCACGTTGGGTCGGTACAGGCGTTGCTTCACCGGGTTCTCGGGCTGGCGCTTCGCCACTCGCGAGAGCGCGATGCGGCCGTCCGGGTCGCCGTACCCGGGAAACCAGAAAGAGGTGTCGATGGGCGCACCCATGCTGGTGCCCCAGATCGAGATGCCCGGCTTGCCCAGGCCCTGCATCGCCTGCAGGAGCACCATCATCCGCGCCCACTCGGTGGCGTAGGCCTGCCGGCACGCTCCGCCTTCACCGCCGCGCGCGCCGGCCGAGAGCACGGTCCGCTTCGCGGCCCAGTCGCGCGCCAGCGCCACGATCGTGCGCGCCGGCACGCCGCACTCGGCGGCGGCCCAGGCCGGCGTCTTCGG